>NZ_FR886770.1:6350-28134 GCF_000436615.1 Blautia sp. CAG:237 | reverse complement strand
CGCCAGTGCAGATGATCAGAACCGAGTCACCCTTCTCCGCCACAATGGCAAAGAAGAATCCCTGATGGCAGTCTATGAAACCAGTTTGTCAAGTGACATCCGCGCTTTTTTGGAACGCGGTCAGGCGTCTGTTTTTCGTTTCCTCAATGAGATCGGCTATTCCTGCTATGACACGCAGGAAGATGACAGGTATTTTACGAACATTAACGATCCAAAGGTATATGAAGAAGTATCTAAAGAAAATTTTCAGGCATAGAAGATATCTGGGAGAATAATAAAATGAATGAGTTATCATTGGTTTTTAACGGACCGGCAGGAGCATGGAATGAGGCACTTCCTCTGGGGAACGGTTCTATGGGAGCGATGTCATATGGATGGCTTCGGGAGGAAAAGATCGAGCTGAATCTGGATACACTCTGGTCCGGGACCGGAAGAAGCAAAGAAAACAAAAATACAGATGTGGACTGGGATCTTTTGCGCCAGAAGATCTTTGCCGGAGAGTATGAAGAGGCGGAATCCTATTGCAAAGAGAACATCCTTGGCGACTGGACAGAGAGCTATCTTCCGGCAGGAAATCTGCATATTGATGCAAACATACCTGAGTTAAAAGAGCATGGGTCATACCAGAGACAGCTTTCACTTAAGGATGCGCTGGAACAGGTTGTATATTGTCAGGACGGGCAGGGATATCAAAGAGAATTTTTTGTAAGTATGTCAGAACCGGTCATGGCGCTTCATTATAAGGCCGACGCAGGCAGCAGTCTGGAACTGCGTATTTCTCTGGACAGTCAGATAAGGCATGCATGTTCTGCTTTTGGGACAAGTGGACTTGTGCTGGAGGGACAGGCTCCGGTCTATGCGGCACCGTCGTATTATTCCTGTGAGCATCCGATCGTCTATGAAGAGGGAAAAGGAACACGGTTTGCGATCGCTATTTCTGTGCAGGCACCGAACGGCTGCATTCGTCAAAAAGACAACACGCTTCTCGTGACTGCAGATAATGATGTGTATATTTATCTGTCCGGGATAACGGACTTTCAGGCACAGGATTCTTATTTATCCAGAAAGAAACAGATGCTGGAACAGATCTGTGACCTTTCATATCCACAATTAAAGGAAGTTCACAAGAAGGCATATGCAGCCTATTTTGACCGGATGGATTTTACACTGACTCCCGGTGTGCAGAATGATCTTATAACAAAAATGTTTCACTATGCCCGTTATCTTATGATCTCTTCCTCTAAGCCTGGCACACAGTGTGCAAACCTTCAGGGAATCTGGAACCATGACTTAAGAGCTCCGTGGAGCAGCAACTATACGGTAAACATCAATACAGAAATGAATTACTGGATGGCAGAGAAGGCGAACTTAAGCGACTGCCATGAGCCGCTGTTTGATCTGATCGAACGGACTGCCTCGCGTGGAAAAAAGACGGCAAAAGAAGTCTATCATCTGGATGGATGGGTGAGCCATCATAATGTGGATATCTGGGGGCATTCCAGCCCGGTCGGATATTTCGGGCAGGATGAAAATCCCTGTACCTACTCTATGTGGCCGATGAGTTCCGGGTGGCTCTGCAGTCATCTGTGGGAGCATTACCGCTACACACTGGACAGAGAGTTTCTGAGAGAAAAAGCCTTTCCACTTATCCGGGGAGCAGTGGAATTTTATCTGGGATATCTGGTGCCTTATGACGGATACCTCGTCACAGCACCATCTACGTCGCCGGAAAATACATTTACAGCCTCGGATCACAGTGTCCATAGTGTGACCTTTGGTTCGACAATGGATTGCAGTATCCTGAAGGAATTGTTTGGAAATTATCTGAAAGCCTGTGAGATCCTCGATATCACAGATCTTATGAATGAAGTAAAAGCTGCACTCAAAAAACTACCGCCATTTAAGATCGGGAAAGAAGGACAGCTTCAGGAGTGGTATCTGGATTATCCGGAAGTGGATGTGCACCACAGACATGTTTCGCAGCTATACGGGCTTTATCCGGGAAATTTGATCCACAGAGAGGACGAAGAACTTCTGGTTGCCTGCCGCGTGGCACTGGACAGAAGAGGAGACGAGGGAACCGGCTGGTGCATGGCATGGAAGGCATGTCTCTGGGCGCGGCTCGGAGATGGAGAGCGTGCGTTGAAGCTTTTGAAAAATCAGCTTCGCGTTACAAAAGAAGAAACTTGCAGTCTGGTTGGCGGCGGGATCTACCCGAATATGCTCTGTGCACATCCGCCATTTCAGATCGACGGGAATTTCGGGTTTGCGGCTGCTGTCCTGGAAATGCTGGTACAGTATCAGGATGACAGGATCTTCTTTCTTCCGGCACTTCCGACGGAGTGGAAGGATGGAAAGATAAGCGGCCTTAGGGCACCGGGCGGCATTACCATTGACTTTGTCTGGAAAGACAGATGCATTACCGAATGCAGTCTGCGATCACAGACAGATACGGTACGCACACTTTTGTACAATGGAACCGAGAAGAAAGTAATGCTGAAAACAGATGTCATCTGTCATATTGTCTGATTCTTTTTGCTGCGGCGGTACTCCCCGGCGGTCATGCCGCAGTATTTCCGGAAACTCTGTGCCAGATAACTCTGCGAGGAAAATCCGGCAAGATGAGCAATATCAGAAATTTCATGGTCTGTATTCTCCAGGAGATTTTTGCATACTTCGATCCGGCGGTGGGTCAGATAGCTGATTGGGGAGATGCCGTAGTAGCGTGTGAATTCGTGACTCAGATAATATTTATTCAGATGACTTAAGCTGGCAAGCTGTTCCAGATTGATGTCATCGCTGTAGTGGGAATCCAGATAACGCTTGACGAGGGCACATTCTTTGCTTGGATGAAAGGATGGAAACAACTGGAAATCAGAGACGGCAAAGCGGCGGAGCTGGGCGATCAGAATGGCAAGCGTATGTTTGCAGATCTCTTCATAACCATCGTTTTTTTCATCCAGTTCCTGAAAAAGGGAATGAAAATAAAACAAAAGGTCGGCATGTTTCTGGCGGCAGTGAAAGATCTGGAATTCTTTCTGATCCTGGAAGGAAAAACTGATCCCGTCCACACCGACCGTATAATAAGAAAGCGGCGAGGCACTTAGGGAAGTTTCCGTATGCTGGATATGAGGGTTGACGATGATCAGGTCATCTTTTTTAATAGAAAAACGCTGGTTTTCGATCAGGAATTCCCCGCTTCCCTCACTGACGTAAAAGAGTTCCGTGAATGCATGGGTATGTGGGATACTGGGCCAGTCTTCCTCATAGTGGGAAGAAGAGGCGTTCACCAGGGCAGCTTCCGTTGAAAAAGGAGTATCGTCCGAAAAAGAAAAAAACCGTGTGCTCATGTGTACCTCCCGGGTCCGAAATATTTTTCAACTGTCAGGATAGCACAAAAGATAAAATACCGCAAGATTTCTAAAAAGCATAGCAAGAACAACGTTGAAAAACAGAGAAAAAGGACGTATTCTGATAGTATCTGAAAGAGAACAGAAACAGATGATAAACCAAATACATAAATATAAAACGGAGGTACACCTATGAGCCAGAACAAAGGCAGAGTTACGATCCCGACAAACCTGGATGTGGTAAAGGAAACACTGGATATCGTAGAGGAATGGGGCGCAGATGCGATCCGTGACTGCGATGGAACAGAGTTCCCGGCAGAACTCAAAGACACAGGCGCAAAGATCTACGCTACTTATTATACAACAAGAAAAGACAATGCATGGGCAAAGGCAAACCCGGATGAGATCCAGCAGATGTACATCATGAGTTCTTTCCATACAGCAACGGAGGAGAAGCTTGAGATCCACCTTATGGATCACCTTTACCCGGACATGCTGAAAGTAAATACCCGTGACGACATCACCAGATGGTGGGAAGTCATTGACCGTACCACAGGCGAAGTCGTTCCGACAGATCAGTGGTCTTATGACGAAGAGAGAGGAAATGTCGTGATCACACCGGCGAAGCTTTTTCATGAATATACGGTCAGCTTTCTGGCATATATCATGTGGGACCCGGTTCATATGTACAATGCTGTTGTAAACGACTGGAAGGACGTAGAGCCGCAGATCACTTTTGATGTGCGCCAGCCGAAGACAAGGGCACATTCTCTGGAGCGTCTCCGTCGTTTCCTTGATACGCATCAATATGTGGATGTAGTACGTTTTACGACATTTTTCCATCAGTTTACCCTGATCTTTGATGAGCTTGCGAGAGAAAAATATGTAGACTGGTTCGGCTACTCCGCATCTGTCAGCCCGTATATCCTTGAGCAGTTTGAAAAAGAAGTAGGATATGCATTCCGTCCGGAATACATTATCGACCAGGGCTACATGAATAATACATACCGTATTCCGTCCAAAGAATTTAAGGACTTCCAGGCTTTCCAGAGAAGAGAAGTTGCGAAGCTTGCCAAAGAGATGGTAGACATTGTCCATGAATATGGCAAGGAAGCCATGATGTTCATGGGCGATCACTGGATCGGCATGGAGCCGTTTATGGACGAGTTTGCCTCCATCGGACTGGATGCTGTCGTTGGAAGTGTCGGAAACGGTGCGACCTTACGTCTGTTCAGCGATATCAAGAACGTAAAATATACAGAAGGACGTTTCCTTCCGTACTTTTTCCCGGATACCTTCCATGAGGGCGGCGATCCGGTCAAGGAAGCCAAAGTAAACTGGGTAACAGCAAGACGTGCGATCCTTCGAAGCCCGATTCAGAGGATCGGTTACGGCGGATACCTGAAACTTGCTCTGGAATTCCCGGATTTTGTACATTATATCAAAGAGGTATGTCAGGAATTCCGTACACTCTATGACAATATCCAGGGCGTGACCCCATACTGTGTGAAGCGTGTAGCTGTCCTGAACTGCTGGGGAAAAATGCGTTCCTGGGGCAACCACATGGTACATCACGCAATTTATTACAAACAGAATTATTCTTACTTTGGGATCATCGAGGCTTTGAGCGGTGCACCGTTTGATGTTTCTTTCATCAGTTTTGATGATATCCTAGAAAATAAGGATCTGCTGAAAAACTTTGATGTTGTGATCAACGTAGGCGATGCAGATACCGCACAGAGCGGCGGCGAGTACTGGGTAAACGAAACGATCATCACTGCCGTAAAAGAATTTGTCTACAACGGCGGCGGCTTCATCGGAGTCGGCGAACCGGCAGCCCATCAGTGGCAGGGACATTATTTCCAGCTTGACGATGTGCTTGGAGTAGAAGAAGAAAACGGCTTTAACCTGAACAAAGACAAATACAACTGGGAAGAACACAGAGATCACTTTATCCTGGCAGACAGTGACGGAGATGTTGATTTCGGTGAAGGAAAGAAAAATATCTATGCACTTGACGGAACTGAGATCCTGATCCAGAAAGACCAGGAAGTGCAGATGGCAGTCAGGACCTTCGGAAAAGGCCGCGGTGTCTATATCAGCGGACTTCCGTACAGCTTCAAGAACAGCCGTGTCCTCTACCGTGCAGTCCTCTGGTCCGCATCCGCAGAGGAAGAGCTGAACTGCTGGTATTCCACAAACTACAATGTAGAAGTCCATGCCTATGTAAAGAACGGCAAATACTGTGTCGTAAACAACACCTATGAGCCGCAGGACACCGTTGTATACAAAGGCGACGGAAGCAGCTTCGAACTTCACATGGAAGCAAATGAGATCAAGTGGTACCAGATCTGAGAAGCGAAAATATCTAAGAAATAGAAGAATGATGTGATAAGAAAAAAGGTATGAGACCATAGAAGTTAAATCTGTGGTTTCATACCTTTTTGAGATTTACTGATGAAATCGTTTCCCGTATTCTGAAGGGGAAATTCCCATACATTTCTTGAACAGCCTGCTGAAATAGAGCTGGTCATCGATCCCTACCATCGTGGAGATCTCTTTGAGCGAAAGCCGGTTGTCTTTGATCATGGTAGCGGCTTTACGTATCCGGAGATTGTTTAGATAACTGGTGATGCTTGTTCCTACCTCTGATTTAAAAACGCGGCACAGATAGCTGGAACTTAAGCTGACATTTGCGGAAATGGAGGACAGTGTGAGCCGGTGCATATAATTTTCTTCGATATATGTGAGGGTTTTGGCAATATCGTCTGTATAATGCCCTTCATTTATGGTAAAGGTCTGATAAGTATTTCTGGCTTCTTCATAGTCCGGAAGATTTTCCTGATATGGCATATCCGGGGCGAAGGACTGGTACATGGTGAATCGGTTGTATAGTTTTTTTACGAGCTGAGCGACTTTCATCTGGCCTGCATCCAGTTCTTTCTGGGAAAAGACTACCAGTGCACTGTAGTCGTTCAGTACAAGAATATATGGCTGCAGTACGCCCTGTACTGCGTCCAGGATCATATCACACAGAAGTTTCCCCGAGATAGAAAAGGCTTCATTGGACAGAAATTTTTCAAAGGTTACGTAGCAGACGGCGCATGGTTCCTGCATAAAGTGCAGGTCTGCGTCGGCGTTTTGGGCTGTAAAGGAGGAAAGGGAAGTCTCTCCCTCAAAAAAGGAGAGGAGCAGGCGGGTTCTGTTCTCGGATACGGTTTCTGTTGGAACAGGAACTTTCCTGTCGGCTTTTTCCTGCAGCTTTTCGGTCGTTTTGTTCAGGCAGGCAAGAAGAGTGTCCGGACTGATCTTGATCTTTAACAGATAGTCTGCCGCACCCAGAAGGAGCGCGCTCCGCACAGAATCAAAATCCTCATAATTGCTGAGGACGAGGATCTCTCCGGGATAATTTTTTTCTTTCAGGGTACGGATCAGTTCCAGTCCGTCCATTTCCGGCATTTTGAGGTCGGTGATGATCACATCCGGTTGATGTTTTTCGATGAGAGACATGGCTTCCAGACCGTTTGAGGCGGTCCCGCAGATGGAGAAACCGTGTTCTTCCCAGGGGAGGATCGAGCGGAGGGCGATTTTTACAATGGGTTCATCATCTATAATAAGTATACTGTACATTTGAGTCCTTTCTGAGCGGGTTGTCTATTCTTCTGGCTGCTGTGACAGGGTATCAGCATAAAGCTTTGGCAGTGTCAGGGTACAGGTGGTGCCTTTGCCCGGGTGACTGTCGATCTTTAATCCGTATTCCCGTCCGAAGTTAAGCTGGATCCGGTCATTTACATTTGCTACGCCGATTCTTTTGCGGTCTTTGTGCGGGTTCAGATCAGTCCGGGTCATCTCGAATCCTTTTCCGTTATCCTGAAGTTCCAGGATCATATGTCCGTCTTCCTCCCAGCAGGTAATATGGATCTTCATGACAGAACCATCATCGGAAGAACCATGCATCACGGAATTTTCGGCGAGCGGCTGCAGGATCAGCTTGGGAACGAGGCAGGAGAGCAGCTCTTCATCCTCCATATGGAAAGAATATTCGAAACTTCCTGCATACCGGATGCGGAGAATGGCAAAATAATTTTCCAGATTTTCCAGCTCTTCCTTCACGGTGATATATTCATTCTTATTTGTGAGCGTGTTCTGAAGAAGGCTGCTGAGTGCCTGGATTCCGTCGCTGACGATCTGATCATTGTGCATGGCTGCCACAAAGCGCAGACTGTTTAAGGTGTTAAAAAGAAAATGAGGATTGAGCTGATACTGGAGCATCTGAAGCTCCAGTTCTCTCTTTTTCTTTTCCTGTTCTTTTTGCTGTTCGAGCAGATTCTGGATGGTATCTGCCATGTGGTTCATGCTGCCGGACAGGTCCGAAAGTTCATCTTTGTGGTTATCCTGAATACGGACGTTCAGGTTTCCGTGGGATAATTCTTTACAGAAATCCAGCATGCTTCTGATCGGGGATGTGATTCCCGGATATACCATTGCGACGATCCCAATGCACATGAGGACCAGGATCACAGCCACGATCAGGATCCGGCGAAGCATGGTATAAACTTCGGAATTGATATAATGATAAGGCATGGTGTACACAAAAAGCTGGTTGAGATTTTTGTTGAAAATGTAAGTGACCAGCTGTTCTTCGCCATCTTTGTGGATGCTGAAGGAATCGGTCCTGGAAGGAAGCTTCTGCTGGATATTTTTGAGGAATTCGCTGTCAACCTTTTTGCCGAGTGCGATATTTCTGTCCCAGGACGAAAGAACCGAACCGTCCATGTTCATATACATAATATTAGAAGAATCTGCCAGCCCTACCGGTTCGAGCACGGTCTTGGAAAAAATCTTCTCATCGATGGAGATCAGGGTGTAACCGATCACACGGCTTTCGCTGTACTGCTCATAGATCCTTCTTCCAAGGACCAGGATATCTCTGTCGCGGTAGGTGTGCACATATGCCCATACATCCTGATTTTCCTGGCGCAGCCGATCGAGGAGCATATCCACATCATCCTGATAGAAACCGTCATAGCCAAGGTCATAAAAAATATTTCCGTCGGTATCATATACCGTGATATTTTTGGCCTGTGCCGGATAGATGATCTTGGTACGGATCATGCTCTGGATCTCATTGATCGCCTGATTTTTCTCTATATCTGACATATCTTTGTTCAGAAGCCCGTCCTTGATCTCTTCGCTGATGCAGATAGAGCCGCACAGATACTGATATTTTTCGATCTCACTTACCATATTCAGATTGATCATCGATAAAGTCTGGGAAATGGAAGCAGAAAGTTTTTCCCGAAGTGCTACGGAAAAGATATGAAAGGAATAGCCGCTGATCCCTGCCAATGGTATAATGGATATCAGCAAAAGGGCAATGACAAGTCTTGTTTTGATACTGAATTTACGAAATCCCTGATAACGTTGTTTTTTATTCATTTTTCCCCCACCTTTTTATCCATTATACTAAAAAAAGTCAGGATAATCCATCCAAAACACAAATAGAAAAAGATTGTACATATTTATCACAAGAAAATCCATATCGTATAATTTTTATAAGAGAAAGTTCCATAAGCAGGGATGTTTTGTTAATTTACTACAAAAATATTTTGCCGTATACTGTCATCATAAGGCGAACGTAAAAAAAGCCAGCATGAAGGAGGAAACAAACATATGAAGAAAAGATTTGCAGCTTCTGCTATGATCCTTGCGATGAGCGCGGCTACCGTACTCTCACCGCTCACTGCATTTGCAGACGCAGAAGAACAGGAACTGAACATCGCGATCTTCCAGGGTGGATATGGAGATGCTTACTGGAATCAGATGGTAGAACTTTTTGAGGAAAGCCATGAGGGCGTAAAAGTAAACATGACCATCAGCCCTACCATCGGTGATATCATCCGTCCGCAGATCGTTGCCGGAAATGTACCGGATTTTATCTGTCTGAATGATGGCGGTGAGGACGGCGTGATCCTTTCTCTGATCAAAGAACATGCACTTCTGAACCTGAACGATGTTTTTGATGGCGAAAACTATGCAGGAACCGGTACACTCCGTGATGATATCACAGATGGAATCCTTGCAAGCAGCAAATGTGCCCCATATGGAGATGGTGATATCTATCTCGCACCGTTCAACAGCGGTCCGCAGGGTCTGATCTACAACAAGACATTCTTCGATGAAAACAATCTGGAAGTTCCGAAGACCTGGGATGAGTTCTTTGCCCTTGGCGATACAGTCAAAGACATCGACGGACGTTCTCTCTTCACTTATCAGGGAATCTATCCGGGATACATGGAAGAAATGCTTTGGCCGGCAATCGCAAATGAGTGCGGCGAAGAAGCCCTCACAAAGATCGCAAATTATGAAGAAGGTTCTTTCAATAACGAAGGCGTGCTGAAAGCCCTCACCCATATCAAAGAGATCGCAGATAAGGGATATCTTCTGGAAGGTACGGTAGGTATGAACCATACAGAATCCCAGACAGAGATGATGCTTGGAAAAGCTGCTTTCATCACAAACGGAACCTGGATGGAAAATGAGATGCAGGATGCTCCGAGAGAAGACAGATTTGAGTTTGCCATGGCTCCGATCCCGACAGAGAATGCAGACGATGTCCACTATGTATTCGACAGCTGTGAGCAGTTTTCCATTCCGGCAGCTGCAAAGAATCAGGAACTCGCAAAAGAATTCCTTCGTTTCCTGTACAGCGATGAATCTGTATCTGCATTTGCAGAAGCTTCCGGTGCCCTTTATGCAACAAAGAGTGCCCGTGAAGTAGCAAAAGACAAACTTTCTACAGCAATCTACAATATGTATGGAATCTATGATGAAGCAAATGCATCTTCTCTGATCATGAGCTTCTCAGCAGTTCCGGCTGACTGCAAGATCAATCCAAAAGATGAGATCTTCAACCCGATCACTTCTGTTATGAACGACGAAATGACAGTAGAAGAGTGGGCACAGAACGTAGAAGACGCTTTTGCACAGATTCGTGCAGATCAGGAAGCTGCCAAATAAATATCTTTGTCATCTACAGAACGGACGTTGTCCAATTAAGCGAAAAGGCTGCTGCACAATGTATGCGGCAGCCTTTTTTTTACCCCAAAATGATTTGAAATCTGAAAAAAGGAGTGACCAGACGTGGTAAAAAAGCCCAAATTATTCATAGCTTTGTGTACGCTTCCCGCGCTGATTCTTACGGTCGTTTTTATGATCGTACCGATGCTGAATGCCATCTACCTGTCGTTTACCAGTTCCACTGCGCTCAGTGTTGGATTCAACAGTAAATTTGTATTTCTGGATAATTATATTTATATGTTCAAAGACAAGGACTTTGTGCAGGCACTTTTTAATACATTTAAACTGATGCTTGTGATCCCGGCTCTGACGATCTTTCTGAGCCTGGTATTTGCTTTTATCCTTACACAGGGAGAACTCCGGGAGAAATCTTTTTATCGTACGGTATTCTTTTTCCCGAGTGTTGTCTCTATGACGGTTGTCGGGATCGTATGGTCTTTTGTATTTAATCCGACAAGAGGGATCCTCAATCATATGCTGGATCTGTTTAACCTTTCTTCCTGGAAGCATGCCTGGCTGGGAGAGGGAAAAACAGCGCTCTGGTGTATCGGTGCCGCACTGGTATGGCAGGCGATCGGTTATTATATGGTAATGCATGTGGCTTCGATCGACGGGATCTCTCAGGAAATCTATGAAGCTGCCTCGATCGACGGAGCGACCGGAGTCCAGAAGTTTTTCAGGATCACGATCCCGCTTCTCCGCAGGTCCATCGGAACAACTTATATCCTTGCCCTATCAGGAACGATCAATCTGAGTTTTACCCTGTCCAATGTTATGACAGGAGGAGGACCGAACGGTGCTTCCAGTGTCCTTCTGCAGTATATGTACACGCAGGGTATGCGGAATGCAAACTTTGGCTATGCGATGGCGATCGCCATGTTTACGCTTCTGCTTGCGATCGTGCTTGCGATGATTTCACGAAAACTGTCAGCCGAGAAAGAATAGGAGGGAGACTGATGAAAACTGTAAGAACCTGGTGTATCAGGATCCTGATGATTCTGTTTACGATTATTTTTCTTTATCCGCTTTTCTGGAACCTGATGTCTGCGTTCAAGACGAATGCGGAATATCTGACAGATCCTTATGCGCTGCCGGTATCATTGAACCTGGATAATTTTGTAGCTGCATGGCAGAAGGCAAATATTGCGGCATATTTTGGAAATTCTGTGTTTGTAACGGTGCTGTCTACGGCATTGCTTCTGCTGTTTGTCATACCGATTTCTTATGTACTGGCAAGATACCGCTTTGCCGGGAGCAAACTGATCTCAACGATCTATATGGCATGTATTTTCCTCCAGGCAACGTATATCATGATCCCGCTGTTCCTGGAATTACAGGCGATCAACGGACTGAATAATCTGCCGGTACTCTGCCTGGTCTATGCGGTCATGCAGTTTCCGTTCTGCATCTTTACTCTGCAGGGCTTTATGTCTGCTGTGCCAAAAGACTATGAAGAATCTGCCCGGATCGATGGTGCCACAAACCTTCAGCTTCTTCTGAAAGTTATGGTCCCGCTTGCAAAACCGGGAATTGCAACGATCACAATGTTGAGCGCGATGGGCTTCTGGAATGAATATCCGCTGGCACTGGTTCTTCTGACCGATGATGCCAAAAAGACCCTTCCGATCGGAATGGCAAATCTGTTTGAAGTACAGAAGTATGCGACAGACTGGGGTGCACTGTTTGCGGGACTTGTGATCATTATGATCCCGACCATGATCATTTATCTGATCGGACAGAGATATCTGCTGCAGGGAATCGGTGCAGGCGGTCTGAAAGGGTGAATTGGATTTTTTTTGAAGAAGGAGAAGAGATATGCCGACAGATCAGGAATTGATTAAGATTGTTCCGTCGAAGCGTCAGCTTAAGTATCAGGAAACGGAATTTTATGCATTTTTTCACTTTGGGATGAATACGTACACGAACCGGGAATGGGGAGACGGTACGGAAGATCCCGGGATTTTTGATCCGCAGGAATTTGATGCCGGTCAATGGGTATCGGCAGTGAAAGCGGCAGGAATGAAAGGCGTGATCCTTACCTGCAAGCATCATGACGGATTTTGTCTGTGGTCGACGAAATATACGCAGCACAGTGTCGCTTCCAGTCCATGGAGGGATGGGGTAGGGGATGTAGTGAGGGAAGTTTCGGATACCTGCCGCCGTTATGGATTGAAGTTTGGGATCTATCTTTCTCCGTGGGATCGGAATCAGCCATGTTATGGAAGTGGGAAGGAATATGACGATTATTATATTGCACAGTTGACAGAACTGCTGACCGGGTATGGGGAGATCTTCAGTGTCTGGCTGGACGGGGCCTGTGGGGAAGGTCCGAATGGAAAGAAGCAGGTTTATGACTGGGAGAGATATTATGCATGTGTACGGAACTATCAGCCAGATGCCTGCATCTGCGTCTGCGGACCGGATATCCGATGGTGCGGAAATGAAGCCGGCGATGTAAGAAACTCAGAGTGGAGTGTAGTTCCTGCACGGACGGCCCTGACAGAAAGTGTGCAGGAAAGAAGCCAGCAGTCGGACGATGAAGAATTCCGCCAGAGGAAGATCACCAGTGATATGGAAGACCTTGGAAGCCGTGCCGCTCTTGAGGGCGAACGTGACCTGATCTGGTATCCGGCAGAAGTAAATACCTCGATCCGGCCGGGATGGTTTTATCATCCGGAAGAGGATGACCAGGTAAAAAGCCTGGAAGAACTGATCCATATCTATCTGGGGTCTGTTGGTGGAAATGCAACGTTTCTTCTGAATATCCCGCCGATGCCGAACGGGCTTCTGCATGAGAATGATGTGGAGCGCCTGAGGGAACTGGGAGAATGGCAGCAGAGAAGCTTTTCCCGTAATCTGCTGGAAGAATCCCACAGGCCGGTGGAACTTGTCTTCGCACTGGATGAAGCAGAAGATGCCGGGTATCTGGTCTTAAAAGAAGAGATCCGGCACAGTCAGAGAGTAGAGGCTTTTGAAGTATTTGTAAGGGATCAGGGAGAGTGGGAGAAAGTCTATACCGGAACCGTGATCGGCTACAAAAAAATCATCCCGCTTTTTAAAGAAAACGTGAGAGAGATCAGGATCGTACTGAACGATTACAGAGTTCTGCCACAGATTTCCTTTGTTGGAGTGTATCCTGGGAAGAAATGATGAATTGTGATACAGAAAGTTATGTCAGATGCATCTGGAGAGAATCTGGAAATTGATCTGATATGTATATAGCTGTATGAAAGTCATCCAAAAGGGATTGAAAATTACCCTGATATGCATATGGCAGAATTTAAACCATCCAAATTACAGGCAAACATTGACTTGATTACAAGAAATAAAGTATAGAGCCAACCAAAAAAGAGAAAACAGATGACCAAAATTCTACAAAGACAAAAATAAACCATCCAGGAGCACTGCAAATGGATGGTTTATTTTATGGAAAACAGAAAACAAGTCACTTAAGAAGTTTGAAATGGATGACTTGAATTTTCGAAAGTTGTGAAAGGTCCCATTGTCGTCCATAGAACAGATGACCTGAATTCTATTAAATGAGAAATGGGTCGGCAGAGGATGGCATGTTTACCATTTCTGGGCATGCTTCTCAATAAAATCCAGAATGGCATACAGCCCTATCGCAATGATACACAGGATCACGATGGACATCAGCACCCATGTCAGTTTGAAAGTCTGGGAGCCGTAGATGATCAGGTAGCCAAGTCCCTGGCGGGCGCCGATGAATTCTCCGATGATCACGCCGACAAGGCACAATCCAATATTGACTTTCATCACACTTAAGATGAGGGGCACAGAAGACGGAAGGACGATCTTTGTCAGTTCGTCTTTTTTTGTGCCGCCGAGGGTGCGGATGAGCTTGAGTTTCTCTGGGTCGGCTTCGCGGAAACCTGTGTAGAGATTGATGATTGAGCCAAAGATCGCCACAGATATTCCGGCAACGATGATCGTCCGGACGTTGGCACCAAGCCAGACGATCAGAAGCGGGGCGAGGGCGGATTTTGGCAGGCTGTTCAGGACGACGAGGTAAGGCTCCAGGATCCGCGAAAGCTTCGGACAGCACCACAGAAGAACCGCTGTGCCGATTCCAAGAAAAACAGTAAAAGCAAAGCTGACCAGAGTCTCCATCAGCGTGATGCCAATGTGTGTAAAAAGAGACTGATCCTGCACCATCCGAAGAAACGTCTGCCAGATCTCAGAAGGACTGCTGAAGATAAAAGAGTCGATCCAGCCCCGTCTGGCAGACACTTCCCACAAAAGCAGAAAGCCCAGGAACAAAAAGATCCTGGACACATGGATCAGATATTTTTCACGCCGGACACGAAAGAGATATTGTTTCTGTGCAGGGGAAAGGTCAGGCATACTGGTTCAGCTCCTTCCAGATTAGATTGAAATAAGACTTAAATTCCGGTGCACTGCGCGAGGCAAGAGGGGTTCTCTCATCCAGCGACAGCCGGATTGTGACAATGCGGGCGACCTGAGCAGGGCGGGCAGAAAGGATGACCACGCGATCTGCCATACTGATCGCCTCAGAAATATCATGTGTGACCAGGATTGCGGTTTTTTGCTCTTTCTTGAGGATGCGGCCGATGTCATCGCTGACATTTAACCGTGTCTGATAATCCAGCGCGGAAAAAGGTTCGTCAAGCAAAAGAAGCTCCGGTTTCAGGGCGAGTGTGCGGATGAGAGCTGCGCGCTGGCGCATGCCGCCGGATAACTGCGAAGGACGGGCTGTGCGGAATTTGTTGAGCCCGTAGGTATCAAGCATTTCTTCGATATAGGCAAGTTTTTCGGGCGTTTTTTCCCTGCGAATCTCGAGACCGAGGAGGACATTTCGATAGATATTTCTCCACTCCAGAAGATGATCTTTCTGGAGCATATATCCGATGCGCGGGTCGCCGGGGGATGGAGGGATGCCGTTCATAAGGATCGTGCCTTCCTCTGCCGGGAACATGCCGCAGATCAGGTTCAGAAGCGTGGATTTTCCACAGCCGGACGGACCGACAACAGCAAGGAATTCGCCGGGCATCAGGTCAAACGATATATTTGAAAGGGCTTTCGTCTCTCCGGATACGGTATGGTAAGAAAGAGAAACATTTCTGATCTCCAGAAGGGGGTTCATACAAAATACCTCGAAAGAGAATCTATATTTTAAGATATGCGGGAGAGGGCATCTGTGTTATGATAGGAAAAAGGATTCCGTCGATAGCCTGATACAGGGGATCCACATAGAAATCTTACAAGAGGAATACTATCATGAACAAACGAAACTATCAGAAAGAACTTGATAAACTTATCGAGAATATAAAAAAAGAAGGCAGAGTCCCGAGGCTTTTTCTCCACAGCTGCTGTGCGCCGTGCAGCAGTTACGTGCTGGAATATCTGTCTCAGTATTTTGAAATCACGGTATTTTTTTATAATCCAAATATTTCATTAGAGGAGGAATACCGCAAGCGAGTTGCAGAGATCCGCCGTCTGGTAGCTGAAATGCCGTTCACACACCCGGTCCACATCGAAGAGGGCGCCTACGATCCGCAGGTCTTTTATGAAATGGCAAAAGGCATGGAAAAAGTTCCGGAGGGCGGTGAACGCTGTTTCAAATGCTACCGTCTCCGCATGGAAGAAGCCGCAAAACTTGCCGAAGAAGGCGGTTATGACTACTTCACAACAACCCTCTCGATCAGCCCGCTCAAAAACGCAGAGAAGATCAACGAGATCGGAGAAGAACTGGCAGAAATCTATAAAGTACCCCATCTTCCATCCGATTTCAAGAAGAAAAATGGCTATAAACGTTCCATCGAACTGTCCCACGAATACGATCTTTACCGGCAGAATTACTGTGGCTGCGTCTTTTCGAAGCGCGAACAGGAAGAAAAATTGAAGCAAAAACAAATTTCAGAGGGTTCTGCTCTTTGATTTTTCACTGGAATGTGGTAAACTGATAACAAATTATGCGTTGTCAGGACTCGTTGAAGAACCGGCAGCAGCAAAATCACCGTACAATAAGGAGGACATTATGGCACAGTTATGGGGAGGACGTTTCACGAAGGAAACGGACAAACTTGTATACAACTTTAATGCATCTATTTCATTTGACCAGAAATTTTATAAACAGGACATTCGCGGAAGCAAAGCGCATGTCAGAATGCTTGCAAAGCAGGGAATCCTGACAGAAGAGGAGAGAGATCAGATTCTTGAAGGACTGGATGGCATCCTTGCAGACGTGGAATCCGGCAAGCTGGAGATCACATCCGAATATGAGGATATCCACAGCTTTGTTGAGGCAAATCTGATCGACCGCATCGGAGATCCTGGCAAGAAGCTTCACACAGGAAGAAGCCGTAACGACCAGGTTGCCCTTGACATGAAACTTTATGTCCGCGACGAGATCGAAGAGATCGACGCAGAACTCAAGAAACTTCTGGAAGCACTCCAGACCATTATGGAAAACAATGTGCACACCTACATGCCTGGATTCACACATCTTCAGAAAGCACAGCCTGTTACCCTGGCACACCATGTAGGTGCATATTTCGAGATGTTCCGCAGAGACAGAAGCCGTATGGCAGACATCCGCAAACGTATGAACACCTGTCCGCTCGGTGCAGGCGCACTTGCAGGAACCACCTACCCGCTGGACAGATTTTATACAGCAGAGCTGCTTGGCTTTGATGAGCCGACAAGAAACAGCATGGATTCCGTATCTGACAGGGATTACGTGATCGAGCTTCTTTCTGCTATGTCCACTGTCATGATGCATCTGAGCCGTTTCTGCGAGGAGATCATCCTCTGGAACTCCAACGAGTACCGTTTCGTTGAGATCGACGATGCCTACAGCACCGGAAGCAGCATCATGCCGCAGAAGAAGAATCCGGATATCGCAGAGCTTGTAAGAGGAAAAACAGGCCGTGTCTATGGTGCGCTGACTTCCATCCTTACAACCATGAAAGGCATTCCGCTCGCCTACAACAAAGACATGCAGGAAGACAAGGAACTGACCTTTGACGCGATCGACACAGTAAAAGGCTGTATCGCCCTGTTCACAGGCATGGTTTCCACCATGGAATTCCACAAGGATGTTATGGAAGCAAGCGCAAAGAATGGCTTTACCAACGCGACAGATGCCGCTGACTATCTCGTAAACCACGGGGTACCGTTCCGTGATGCACATGGTATCTTAGGCCGCCTTGTCCTGACCTGTATCGACAAAGGAATCTCTCTGGATGAGCTTCCGCTTGAAGAGTACAAAGAGATCTCTCCGGTCTTCGAGCAGGACATCTATGAAGCAATCAGCATGAAGACCTGCGTAGAAAAACGTGAGACTTACGGTGCACCTGGCCCGAAGGTCATGGAGCAGATCATCGCATTAAATCGCGAATATTTAAAAAATAATTAAAAAACCTCTTGCATTTTTATACAAAGTGGTATAGTATGTACAAAGAAAACAGATGTGTGCCACACAAAGACACATAAGAATAAATGAGTGAGGAGAAAATGTTATTATGAGCGAAAAACTGAGAGTCGGCATTTTAGGTGCTACTGGTATGGTAGGACAGAGATTTATCTCCCTTCTGGAGAATCATCCGTGGTTTGAGGTTGTTACCCTTGCTGCAAGCCCGAGAAGCGCAGGCAAGACCTACGAAGAAGCAGTAGGCGGAAGATGGAAAATGGACACTCCGATGCCAGAAGCAGTAAAGAAGATCGTTGTCATGAACGTAAACGAAGTAGAAAAAGTTGCTTCTACTGTAGATTTCGTATTTTCAGCAGTTGATATGTCCAAGGACGAGATCAAAGCGATCGAAGAAGAATACGCAAAGACAGAGACTCCTGTTGTATCCAACAACAGCGCACATCGCTGGACACCGGATGTACCGATGGTAGTGCCGGAGATCAACCCGGAACATTTCGATGTTATCAAATATCAGCAGAAACGTCTTGGAACAACAAGAGGATTCATCGCTGTTAAACCAAACTGCTCCATCCAGAGCTACGCACCGGTACTTACTGCATGGAAAGAATTTGAGCCATATGAAGTAGTTGCTACTACATACCAGGCAATCTCCGGAGCAGGAAAAACCTTCAAAGACTGGCCGGAAATGGAACACAACATCATTCCATACATCGGTGGAGAAGAAGAGAAGAGTGAGAAAGAGCCGCTGAGACTGTGGGGCAAGATCGAGGACGGTGTGATCGTACCGGCTACAGAGCCAGTCATCACCTGCCAGTGTCTGCGTGTTCCGGTACTGAACGGACATACAGCAGCAGTATTCGTTAAATTCCGCAAGAAACCTACCAAAGAGCAGCTGATCGAAGCCCTGAGAAACTTCAAGGGACTTCCACAGGAACTGGAACTTCCGAGCGCACCGAAGCACTTTATCCAGTACCTCGAAGAAGACAACCGTCCGCAGGTAAGCGAGGATGTCAACTACGAAAACGGAATGGGCGTATCTATCGGACGTCTCCGTGAGGACAAAGTTTATGATTACAAATTCGTAGGACTTTCCCACAACACCGTAAGAGGAGCAGCCGGCGGAGCTGTACTTTGTGCAGAGACACTTAAGGCAAAAGGATATATCACAAAGAAATAAATCCAAACATAAAAAACAGGAGAACCGTTCTGTCAGAAAGAAATCTGGCAGAGCGGTTTTTTTGCGGTGGAGAATCTGGAGGATTTGTGTTATGATAAAGTCTAAGACTGAAAAATGATTTTTCATAAAAACATATAATATAGAAGGGAGTATCAGACAAAATGGAAAAGGTGTATCTGACAAAACTTGCACCAAACTGTGGTTGTGCTGCCAAGGTAGGACCGGGCACGCTTGCGGGAGTGCTCTGCAAACTGCCGAAATTTCATGATGAACATCTTCTTGTGGGAACAGAAACCTCAGATGATGCGGCTGTCTACAAGATCTCAGACGAACTGGCAATGATCCAGACTCTGGATTTCTTTACGCCGGTGGCAGATGATCCTTATGATTTCGGACAGATCGCAGCGGCGAATGCCCTGAGTGATGTCTACGCGATGGGCGGCGAACCAAAGACCGCACTGAATATCGTAGCGTTTCCGAAGGAGATGGATACCGAGATCCTGGGCGAGATCCTCAAGGGAGGCGCAGACAAAGTACTGGAGGCAGGCGCAGTTCTTGCAGGCGGACATACGATCCAGGACGACACACCGAAGTATGGACTGAGTGTTACAGGCTTCGTCCATCCGGCGAAATTCTGGAAAAATTATGGTGCACAGACCGGCGATAAGCTGATCCTCACCAAACCACTCGGAACAGGTATCGTCAATACCGCGATCAAAGCAGACCTTGTATCGGAGGAGGCACGTGAGGCAGCCCTTAGATCCATGAAGACGCTGAATAAATATGCAGCAGAGATCCTGAAGAAGTATACGATCCATGCGTGTACGGATGTTACAGGCTTCGGCCTTGGCGGTCACGGAACAGAGATGGCAGAGGGAAGCCAGAAGACACTGGTGATCGACACGAGATCCCTGCCAATCCTTCCGGATGTAGAGGAATATGCATCTATGGGGCTCATTCCTGGCGGCGCATATCGCAACCGTGAATTCGCGGGCAAAGCAGGATATGAGAGCAGCGCAGAGCTCTGGAGAGAGGATCTTGTGTTTGACCCACAGACATCCGGAGGCCTTCTGGCAGCAGTCCCGGCAGAGGAAGCCGAGAAGCTTCTTGCCGAATTAAAAGGGCTTAATCTGCTCTGTGCAGTGATCGGTGAGGTCATTGACAGGAAAGATTACGCATTACTGATCCGATAGCTGAAAGTTATCAGTAAATGGAAAAGTTTATAGATAAAATACCGAACTTTAACCGATTTTTGTTGAGAAAAATTGTTCAAAATGCTATAATAAGTGAACACAATATGCGGAGGACACATTGAAGCACAAATACAATGTGTTCAGGGAAAGGGAGGTATTTTTTATGAATCACGAGGATGTACAGAAATTATCAAATGCAGCAAACGCGAAGATCACCCTTCTTCAGAACGATTTTCTGAAGTACTTTATGCGGGCGATCATGGCAGGATTCTTCATTGTGGTTGCGATGATTTTCTCTAATGTAGTCGGTAATGTTTTTGCCGGAGCAGAGGAGCCGGCGTGGGGCAAGTTCCTGGGAGCACTGGTGTTCTCGATCGCAGTCCTTCTGATCTCCATGGTCGGAGGAGAGCTTTTTACAGGAAATAACCTGGTCATGGCGTTTGGGGTCTATGACAAGCGAGTGACTCTGGGTGATGCCGGTAAGGTATGGCTTGTCAGCTACATAGGGAACTTTGTTGGATGCCTGATCCTGTCCCTGATCTTTGTATGGGCGGGCGCATCAGGAACCAAGGATTATTTTGCTGGTTTTATCGGAAACAAACTTGCTATCCCGGCAGGTCAGATGTTTTTCCGTGCAGTTCTGTGTAATTTCTTTGTATGTCTCGGGGTACTTTGCGGAATCAAATTAAAGAGTGAAGCCGCGAAGTTCCTGATGATCGTTATGTGTATCTCAGGATTCGTTGTTAGCGGATTTGAGCACTGCGTTGCAAATATGGGTATTTTTGTGACAGCAGCCTGCCTGGTACCAGGACTTTCCGTTGGTGCGATGATCAAGAGCATGGTGATCGTCACACTGGGAAATATGGTCGGTGGTGCAGTACTTCTTGCATGGCCGCTTAGAAAGATGAGTGCAGATCAATAATATGGGTAAGGTTTTATATATTGCAGAGAAACCGAGCGTCGCTCAGGAATTTGCAAAAGCATTAAAAATCAACGGACAGAGAAAAGACGGATACTTAGAATCTCAGGATTCCATAGTGACCTGGTGTGTAGGACACCTGGTCACTATGAGCTATCCCGAAAAATATGACATCAAATACAAAAGGTGGAGTTTTGATACCCTGCCTTTTTTGCCGCGCGAATTTAAATACGAGGTGATTCCGGGGGTTCAGAAACAGTTTGACATTGTGAAAGGGCTTCTGAACCGGCCGGATGTAGAGACCATCTATGTGTGTACCGACTCCGGGCGAGAGGGAGAATATATTTACCGTCTGGTCGCACAGATGGCAGGAGTGAAGGACAAGAAACAGAGACGAGTCTGGATCGATTCCCAGACGGAGGAGGAGATCCTCAGGGGGATCCGCGAAGCGAAGGACCTGTCATCCTATGACAATCTGGCGAATTCTGCCTACCTCCGCGCCAAGGAGGACTATCTCATGGGGATTAATTTTTCCAGAGTGCTCACACTGCGCTACGGAAACAGCGTTTCGAGCTACCTTAAGAGCAAATATCAGGCGATCGCGGTAGGCCGCGTTATGACCTGTGTCCTTGGCATGGTCGTGCGCAGGGA
>NZ_FR886770.1:4338-6319 GCF_000436615.1 Blautia sp. CAG:237 | reverse complement strand
GCAGGGAAAGAGAGATCCGCTCTTTCGTCAAGACACCATTCTACAGGGTGATCTCAGGAATCGCACTGGAAGGGGAGAAATTCGACGGTGAATGGAGAGCCGTGGAGGGAAGCCGTTATTTCCAGTCTCCTTATTTATACAAGGAAAATGGTTTCAAAGAAAAGAAACACGCACAGGAACTGATCGATTTTCTGAGCACGGAGCAGCCGCTCAGATGCAGCGTTGACAAGATTGAGCGCAAGAAAGAAAACAAGAACCCGCCGCTTCTTTTTAACCTGGCAGAGCTTCAGAATGTCTGCTCCAAGCTGTTCAAGATCAGCCCGGATGAGACTCTCCGTATCACGCAGGAACTCTATGAGAAGAAACTTGTCACTTATCCGCGAACGGACGCCAGAGTGCTTTCTGCCGCAGTATCAAAGGAAATTTACAAGAATATCTCAGGACTTCGCAATTATCCTGCGATCGGAACTACCGCAGAAGAAGTCCTTCAGATGGGAAGCTACAAGACGATCGCGAAGACAAGATACGTCAATGACAAGCAGATCACAGATCACTATGCGATCATTCCGACCGGTCAGGGCTTAAATGCACTGAACAGTCTGCCGGTCACTTCACAGAGAGTCTATGAGACGATCGTGCGTCGTTTTCTGTGCATTTTCTGTCCGCCGGCAGTCTATCAGAAAGTCAGCCTGGTAACAATGATGCAGGGGGAGAAGTTTTTTTCCAGCTTCAAGGTACTTCAGGAGGAAGGATACCTTAAATATGCGACGAATTCTTTCGCCCGCAGAGGCGCAAAAGCGCAGGATACAGAAAAAAGTGACAGTGAGGATGTCTCCTGTGATGCACAGCTTCTTGCTGCATTGCATAAGCTCAAAAAAGGTGATATACTGACGGTAGATTCGCTGGATATCAAGGAAGGCGAAACTTCACCGCCGAAACGCTACAATTCCGGTTCAATGATCCTTGCAATGGAAAATGCAGGACAGCTCATCGAGGACGAGGAACTGCGCGCGCAGATCAAGGGAAGCGGGATCGGAACGAGTGCGACCAGGGCAGAGATCCTGAAGAAACTTTTTTCTATCAAATATCTTGCTCTGAACAAGAAGACACAGGTGATCACGCCGACGCTTCTCGGGGAGATGATCTTTGATGTGGTCAACTGTTCCATTCGCCAGCTTCTGAACCCGGAACTGACTGCAAGCTGGGAAAAAGGTCTGAATTATGTCGCAGAGGGCAGTATCACGCCTCAGGAATATATGGACAAACTGGAGCATTTTGTCAGGATCCGTACCGACCAGGTGGAACAGAGCAACTATCAGTATGCACTGCGGCAGTTTTTTGATGCGGCGGCGGTCAATTATCAGAAAAAACAGACAACGCCAAAACGAGGAGGAAAAGTATAAATGTTAAAGGATTTTACAATCGCAAATCTCTTGGATCTAAACGAGACGATTGCAGGTGAATTATTTGAGGGCAAGACCTATCCGTGGGAAGTCCTTCCGGAGATCGGAGCTTTTATCGTAAAGCTCGGTGAGATACTGGATCCGCAGGAATATGACTGCAAGGACGGCAACATCTGGATCGCAAAAAGTGCAAAAGTGGCACCGACTGCCTGCATCAACGGACCGGCGATCATCGGTAAGGAAGCAGAAGTGCGTCACTGTGCATTCATCCGTGGAAACGCCATCGTAGGTGAGGGCGCTGTCGTAGGAAACTCCACAGAGCTTAAGAATGCCGTATTATTCAACAAAGTACAGGTTCCGCATTACAACTATGTAGGGGATTCTGTCCTTGGATACAAATCCCATATGGGAGCCGGTTCCATCTGCTCTAACGTAAAATCCGACAAGAAGCTTGTCGTAGTCAAGGACGGCAATGAGAAGATCGAGACAGGTGTCAAGAAATTCGGAGCAATGCTCGGAGATCATGTAGAGGTTGGCTGTGGTTCTGTCCTGAATCCGGGAACTGTGATCGGAAGAAA
>NZ_FR886770.1:1745-4307 GCF_000436615.1 Blautia sp. CAG:237 | reverse complement strand
GGAAGAAATTCCAATATCTACCCGCTTTCACCAGTAAGAGGCTGCATTCCTGCAGACAGTATCTACAAAAATGCAGCAGAGATCGTCAAAAAGAATTAATATTTAACTGAGAAAAAGAATCTGCCGGAGGATCACCAGGATTGTGAGATGCACCGGGTAAAACAGATAAAAGAAATATTTCGCGGCTTTTCCCTGGATAAAGCCGCGTTTTCCATTGTACATATTAATGGAGATAAAGGAAAAGCACATTTTCCATTCGTAATTCATCCAGAGTGTGCTGACAAGTGCCTGCAGGATCCGCCGCGTGCGGAACAGGTACATGATCATGATGAGCAGAAAACCATGCCAGCCATAATCAGCATGGAAAATATAAGAAAAGCCAAAAAGTCCCACGATACAGGATAATTGAAGGACCGGTTTTTCCCACAGAGCTTCCAGTGCACAGAGCCCGAGATATCCGAGGAACAGAGTAAAAAATACATTCTGCATCGGATGATGCCAGGTATTGCTGAATACGAAATTCCACGGGATCTCAGAGATCAGCGCGAAGAGAAGCAGGTTCTGTCCGTATTTGCGGCGGTTCCTCGTGTGAAGGAAGCCCTCGATCAGAAGGAAACAGAAGATCGGGAAGGCAGATCTGCCGATATCACGGACGATGCGGTACCAGGTGATCTCTGTGGAACCAATGGTAAAGAGTACCCGGAGGGCAGGTTTCCAGTTGGCGAGGATCAGAACGCCGGTGTGGTCGATCAGCATCAGGATACAGGCAAGAAGTTTCAGGGCACTGCCGCTTAAGATCTGAAATCTTGCCGGAAAAATACTGGGAGGCAGTGTCTGCTGTGTTTGCGTAGTCATAAAAATCTCCTTATGTAAAATAAAATTTTTCAAAATGAACAACATCATTTTAACACAAAACGATCTGCTTTACCAAGTTTCTTGTCTGGAAAAGCAGATTGTGCTATATTAAAGTAATAAAGTGAAACGGTAAAACAGCGCAGTTAGGAGGAAAAGATTATGGTAAACAGACATAAGATCCAGATTCCCGAGCTGACCGGGGAGGAAGAGAGGAATCTTTATATTTATCTTCCGGATTCCTATGACTGGGACCGGGAACGATATTATCCTGTTTTGTATATGTTTGACGGACATAATGTCTTTTTTGATTCTGATGCCACCTATGGGAAATGCTGGGGCATGAAGGAATACATGGATCATACCAATACACAGGTGATCATTGTGGCAGTCGAATGCAACCACAGCCCGGACAATGGACGGCTCAAGGAGTATGCTCCGTTCAGCTTTCATGACGCAAGATGCGGTAGCATCGCAGCAAAGGGTGCGATTACGATGGACTGGATGGTCCACACGCTGAAACCTCAGATCGACCGGGATCTTAGAACTCTCAGCGACCGGGAGCATACGTTTATCGCAGGAAGCTCCATGGGCGGACTGATGAGCCTGTATGCAGTGGCACAGTACAATTCTGTTTTTGGCAGAGCAGCGGCACTGTCTCCGTCTGTATGGACAAATGTCGACAAACTGGAACAGCTCATCCGCAGGACAAAGATCCGGCAGAATACAGTGATCTATATGGACTATGGTTCTGTAGAACTGGAACAGCGCCCAAAGATCCGCAGAGATTTTGAGCGGATCGCGGCGGCATTTTTCCAGAAGAAAGTCCTTCTGGAGGCAAGGATCATCCCGGGCGGCACACATTGCGAGGCAAGCTGGGAGAGACAGATCCCGTTTTTTATGAATACACTTTTGTACGAGGAATAAAGAGATGGAAGTACAATACAGAAAAGAATACAGTCCTGCCCTGGGGCGGGACATGGAATGCAAGATCTATGGACACAAGGGCAGACCGGTGCTCTTTATCCCGTGTCAGGATGGGCGGTTTTTTGATTTCGAAAATTTTCATATGACAGATACCTGGAGTCCGTGGCTGGAAGCCGGTGAAGTGATGGTGTTTTCCATAGATACGATCGATCAGGAGACCTGGTCGGATACGGACGGTGATCCATACTGGAGAATCCGGCGCTACGAACAGTGGCTTCAGTATATTACAGATGAGATGGTTCCTTTTATGCGTGAGATAGTCAACGAGAGGAACGGCTGGACGGGCTATCCGGGGATCATGGTGTTTGGATGCAGTCTTGGTGCGACACATGCGGCAAATCTGTATTTCAGAAGACCGGATCTGTTTGACCGGCTTCTGGCTTTGAGCGGTCTTTATTCAGCAGGATACGGCTTCGGTTCCTGCACGGACGAGGTGGTGCGCCGGAATTCGCTGGTGGATTTCCTCGGTGATATGCCAAAGGATGATCCGAGGATCGCGCTGTATAATCTCAAGAAAGCAGTTATCTGCGTCGGTCAGGGACCATGGGAACTTCCGGACTCCACGAGGCAGCTCGCACAGATCCTGGCAGAGAAGGATATCCATGCCTGGGTGGATTTCTGGGGCTATGACTGTTCTCACGACTGGTACTGGTGGTATAAACAGGTAGAATATTTTGTTCCATATCTGTTAAAAAACGATTGATAAAATCTAAAAGGAAAGAG
>NZ_FR886770.1:0-1709 GCF_000436615.1 Blautia sp. CAG:237 | reverse complement strand
TAGGAAAGAGTGATATTATGAAAAATTTTCTGTTTATTTCTCCAAATTTTCCTGAAAATTACTGGATGTTCTGCCGGGAACTCAAGAAAAACGGGCTGAATGTCCTCGGGATCGGAGATCAGCCTTATGAGGAATTGAGCCAGGGACTGAAAGACAGCCTGGATGAATACTATAAGGTCAGCAGTCTCGAAAATGAGGAAGAAGTATACCGTGCGGTTGCATTCCTGATCTTCAAGCACGGACGCATCGACTGGCTGGAGTCCAACAACGAGTACTGGCTGGAGCGTGATGCCAGACTCCGTACCGCCTTCCATATCACAAGCGGTTTTCAGGAGGACGATATTCCGAGGATCAAATACAAATCTAAGATGAAAGCATACTATGTACAGGCGGGAATCCCGACAGCACGCTATCATCTGGTAGATACTCTGGAAGAATGTGAGAAATTTATCAAAGAAGTCGGCTATCCGGTGGTCGTAAAACCGGATAATGGAGTAGGGGCAAGCCATACTTACAAACTGGAAGATCAGGGGCAGCTCGAAGAATTTTTCCGAACGAAGGAACCGGAAGTTTCCTATATAATGGAGGAGTTCGTAGTCGCGGAGGTAAATTCCTACGATGCCATCATCGATTCCAACGGAGATCCGATCTTCGAAACAGGAAATGTGACACCGATCTCCATCATGGATATCGTGAACCACGAGGACAATGCGCTCTTTTATATCGTGAAGCAGCTTTCCAGTGATGTCAGGCTGGCAGGCCGTGCCACGGTCAAAAGTTTCAATGTACGGAGCCGCTTCGTACATTTTGAGTTTTTCCGCTTGCAGAAAGACCAGAAGGGTCTTGGAAGAAAGGGTGATATCGTCGGTCTTGAGGTAAATATGCGCCCATGTGGCGGATTTTCTCCGGATATGATGGATTTTGCATGCAAGACCGATGTTTACAAGATCTGGGCAGACATGATTGCCTTTGACCGGACGCAGATGCAGCCGGGAGACAGAGAGTACTGTGCATTTGTGGGACGAAGGGACGGTAAGAAATTTATCCTGGGTCATGAAGACATCATGACAAAATACAGCAAAAATATCCGGATGGCAGACCGTCTGCCGGATGTTCTGGTGGCCGCGATGGGCAACCAGATCTACATTGCGACGTTCCAGAGCAAGCGTGAAATGGATAATTTTTTTCAAGATGCACTGAAATATGAGTTTTAATGACAAAAATACTCAAGTTTGACTGGACTAACAAGGGGTTTTATGAGAAAATACTGTCAGGTTGTTAGTCTATCTTTTAACAACATTATAGTAAATCTATACTTGAAAGGAGTTTTAACATGATTTATTCACGCGAAGTAGAAGAAATGTGCCCAGTTGCACAGGGTGTGCATCACGGAGCTGCTCCGATTCCGGAAGAAGCAAAATGGGTTCAGGCTAAGGAAGTAAAGGACATTTCCGGTTTCACACATGGTGTAGGCTGGTGTGCTCCGCAGCAGGGTGCCTGTAAGCTGTCCCTGAACGTAAAAGAAGGTATCATCCAGGAAGCTCTGGTTGAGACAATCGGATGTTCAGGTATGACTCATTCCGCAGCTATGGCATCTGAGATCCTTCCAGGACTTACTGTTATGGAAGCTCTGAACACAGACCTTGTATGTGATGCTATCAACACAGCTATGAGAGAACTGTTCCTTCAGATCGTTTACGGACGTTCTC
>NZ_FR886769.1:281-521 GCF_000436615.1 Blautia sp. CAG:237 | reverse complement strand
TGTGTACCTGCAAAAGAAGAAGCATACTTCTTCAAAATGAGCAAATATGCTGACAAACTTATCGACTACATCAATACACATCCGGATTTCATCCAGCCGGAATCCCGTAAAAACGAGATGATGAACAACTTCCTTCTCCCGGGACTTCAGGATCTCTGTGTATCCAGAACTTCCTTCAAATGGGGAATCCCGGTAGACTTTGATCCGAAACACGTAGTATATGTATGGCTTGATGCCCTT
>NZ_FR886769.1:0-226 GCF_000436615.1 Blautia sp. CAG:237 | reverse complement strand
GAATCGGCTACGACTGCGATGGCGAAAGCACAGAACAGTTTAACAAACTCTGGCCTGCAGACCTGCATCTGATCGGTAAAGACATTATCCGTTTCCATACAATTTACTGGCCGATTTTCCTGATGTCACTGGATCTGCCGCTTCCGAAACAGGTATTCGGACATCCATGGCTTCTCCAGGGTGATGGAAAGATGAGTAAATCCAAAGGAAACGTAATCTATGCAGA
>NZ_FR886768.1:18072-26297 GCF_000436615.1 Blautia sp. CAG:237 | reverse complement strand
TGCTCTGGTAACTTGTTGCCGAGTAGTTCACCAGCAGTTTCACGTACTATTCTGAAGTCGCTGGCAGGATATTTTATTTTAAGTCTGCTTCTGGGAAAAGGCTGGTTTCTTCTTTTAAAGCTGATCCGATGGCTTTTGGAATCTACAATAGGTGTAATAGTGCTTATGCTTCTTGGCATTTCACTGGCTATTACGGTACCGGTAGCCATAGCATGGTGTATTGCAACACCAAGAAAATGAAGAATCAATCGGAAAGAAAAGGCATCTTCCAAAGGATTAGAAATCCGTTGAATCCCCACCATTTTTGCGTTACAATAAATGCATACTAAAATACCACAAAGGGGATTTTACCTATGCAGAAATACATAATGGCACTGGACGCGGGGACAACCAGCAACCGGTGCATCCTGTTTAATAAAAAAGGTGAAATGTGCAGTGTAGCACAGCGCGAGTTCCATCAGTACTTTCCGAAGCCGGGCTGGGTGGAGCATGATGCGGATGAAATCTGGGCGAGTATGCTTGGCGTAGCGGTGGAAGCCATGAATATGATCGGTGCGGAGGCTTCTGATATTGCGGCGATCGGAATTACCAATCAGAGAGAAACGGCAATTGTATGGGATAAGAATACCGGAGATCCCATTTATCATGCAATCGTCTGGCAGTGCCGCAGAACTTCCGAGTACTGTGACTCCCTCAAGGAAAAGGGACTCACAGAGAAATTCCGTCAGAAGACAGGTCTCGTGATCGATGCCTATTTTTCTGCGACCAAAATAAAATGGATTCTGGACAATGTAGAGGGTGCAAGAGAAAAGGCGGAACGTGGGGAACTCCTTTTCGGAACGGTTGAGACCTGGCTGATCTGGAAACTGACGAAGGGATCTGTGCATATCACAGATTACTCCAACGCATCCAGGACGATGCTTTTTAATATCAATACGCTTGAGTGGGATGAAGAGATTCTTGAGGAATTGAATATTCCATGCAGTATGCTTCCCGAGCCAAAGCCGTCAAGCTGTGTTTACGGAATGGCAGATCCGTCTTTCTTAGGCGGCGCGATTCCGATCGCAGGTGCAGCGGGCGATCAGCAGTCGGCACTTTTCGGGCAAACCTGCTTCCAGGCGGGAGAGGCCAAGAACACTTATGGCACAGGCTGTTTCCTTCTTATGAATACAGGAGAGAAACCGGTATTTTCGGAGAATGGTCTGGTAACAACGATTGCCTGGGGACTGAATGGCAAGGTGAATTATGCACTGGAAGGATCGATTTTTGTGGCGGGAGCTGCAATCCAGTGGCTTCGTGACGAGATGCGTCTGATCGATTCTTCAGAAGATTCAGAGTATATGGCACAGAAGGTTCAGGATACGAATGGATGCTATGTCGTTCCGGCATTTACCGGACTTGGTGCACCGCACTGGGATCAGTATGCGAGAGGTACGATCGTGGGAATCACCAGAGGAGTAAACAAGTACCACATTATCCGTGCGACACTGGAATCTCTGGCATATCAGGTAAACGATGTTTTACAGTCTATGAAGGCTGATTCCGGGATTCAGCTTGCGGCACTTAAAGTCGATGGAGGAGCCAGTGCCAACAATTTCCTGATGCAGACGCAGGCAGACATTATAGATGCACCGGTCAACCGTCCGAAATGTGTGGAGACAACGGCAATGGGAGCAGCCTATCTGGCAGGCCTTGCGGTAGGATACTGGAGCAGTAAGGAAGAAGTTCTCAAGAACTGGGCGATCGACCGGACCTTTGATCCGAAGATCACGCAGGAAGAGAGAACAAAACGAATCCGTGGATGGGAAAAAGCTGTAAAATATGCGTATGGATGGGCGAAAGACGAAGAGAACTGATCGAAGAATCAAGTGGACGATAAGTTTGTATTTAAAACAATTGCACATACTGGCGTGAAGAGGAGAGCCTGACAGGAAATCCATGAAAATGGGTTTATTTGTCAGGCTCTTTTATATATACAGGAGGTTTTTACAATGAATAAATACGATATTGCGATTATCGGTGCGGGAGTTTCCGGTACGGCGATTGCACGGGAACTGTCCCGTTACCGGATAAAGGTATGCGTACTGGAGCGGGAGGAAGATGTCTGCTGCGGAACCTCCAAGGCGAACAGTGCGATCATTCATGCAGGTTATGACGCAGAGCCGGGATCACTCAAAGCAAAACTGAATCTTCGGGGAAATCAGATGATGGAGCAGCTTTCCTGTGGTCTTGATTTTCCATTCCGAAGAAATGGTTCACTGGTTTTGTGCCTGGATGAAAAAGACCGCCCCGGTCTGCAGAAACTTTATGAGAGAGGAATCCAAAACGGTGTAAAGGGACTTCGAATTTTAAATAAAGAAGAAATAAGAAAAATGGAGCCGAATGTTTCTGACCAGGCTGTGGCGGCATTGTACGCACCCAGCGGAGGAATTGTATGTCCATTCAACATGACGATCGCACTGGCAGAAAATGCCTGTGCAAACGGAGTGGATTTTTATTTCAATACAGAAGTGCACAAGATCACACGGGGAGAAAAAAACTGGACGATTGAGACAACAGAGGGAATTTTTGAGGCAGACTGTATTGTAAATGCGGCAGGAGTTTATGCAGATAAATTCCACAACATGGTCAGTGAAAAGAAACTTCATATCACTCCGCGAAAAGGAGAATACTGTCTTCTTGATAAAGCTGCGGGGACACATGTAAGCCGGACGATTTTTACCCTTCCCGGCAAGTTTGGCAAAGGAGTTCTGGTCACACCAACCATTCACGGAAACCTGCTGATCGGGCCAACAGCCACAGATATAGAGAATAAAGAAGGAATCAATACCACCAGAGAAGGTCTGGAACAGGTTCTGAAAAAAGCATCCGAAAGTGTCAAAAACATTCCGGTCCGTCAGGTGATCACTTCTTTTGCCGGACTTCGAGCACATGAGGACGGAGACGATTTTATTATAGGAGAGACGGAAGAAGGATTTATCGACTGTGCCGGAATTGAATCACCGGGCCTTTCCAGTGCTCCTGCGATCGGAGAAATGGTTGCTGACATTCTGAAGAAAAAATATGATCTGAAAGAAAAAGAGGATTTTCTTTCCACAAGAAAGGGAATTACCGATGTATCAAAGTTTTCACTGGAAGAACGAAATGCGTGGATTCGACAAAATCTGGCTTATGGAACGATTGTCTGCCGCTGTGAGATGGTGACAGAAGGTGAGATCATAGATGCGATTCGAGGACCTCTGGGTGCCAGATCACTGGATGGAGTGAAACGCCGTACCAGAGCAGGCATGGGACGTTGTCAGGCAGGATTCTGTTCGCCGCGTGTTATGGAGATTTTAGCCAGAGAACTTGGAATTCCTGTGGAAGAGATCACAAAATCCGGAGGCAACTCTGGAATCATAAAAGGCAGCAACAAAGATTCTTTTGGGGAGGACGGCAAATGATAAAAAAATATGACATTGTGATCATAGGCGGCGGTCCGGCAGGACTTGCAGCGGCTATTTCAGCGAGAAAAAACGGAATCGAAAGTACTCTGATTCTGGAGCGGGACAAAGAACTGGGAGGAATTCTGAACCAGTGCATTCATAATGGTTTTGGGCTTCATACCTTTGGAGAAGAACTGACCGGACCGGAATATGCCGACCGTTTTATTCGTCAGGTCAGAGAACAAAATATAGAATACAAACTGAATACCATGGTCATAAACATCAGCAGGGAAAAAGTTATCACAGCGATGAACTGTGAGGAAGGCATGTTTCTGATTCAGGCAAAAGCGGTGATTCTGGCAATGGGCTGCCGGGAACGTTCCAGGGGAGCACTGAATATTCCGGGGTATCGTCCGGCGGGAATTTATTCTGCGGGGACGGCACAGAGACTTGTAAATATAGAAGGGTATCTTCCGGGAAGAGAAGTTGTCATCCTTGGCTCCGGGGATATCGGACTTATCATGGCCAGGCGTATGACACTGGAAGGTGCAAAAGTAAAAGTGGTAGCAGAGCTGATGCCGTACTCCGGCGGGCTTAAACGGAATATCGTGCAGTGTCTGGATGACTTCGGAATCCCGCTGAAACTCAGTCATACTGTGGTAAATATTAAAGGAAAAGAACGTGTAGAAGGAGTTACTCTGGCACAAGTCGGAGCGGATGGAAAACCGATTCCGGGAACGGAGGAAGAATATGCCTGTGATACTCTGCTTCTTTCAGTAGGCCTGATCCCGGAGAATGAACTTTCCAGAGAGATGGGAGTGGAACTGAACCGTGTCACATCGGGGCCGGTAGTCAATGAGAGTCTGGAGACGAATATCGAAGGGGTGTTTGCCTGCGGAAATGTTCTGCACGTTCATGATCTGGTAGATTTTGTATCCGAGGAGGCAGCAGCGGCAGGAAAAAATGCGGCAGATTACATAAAATGGCAGCAGCCAGTGGAAGTTCCGGAACAAAAGCAGAATCGGACAATTATTCTGGAATCCCGAAATGGAGTTCGCTATACTGTCCCGGCAGTGATAAGACCGGAGCGCATGTCGGAAGAAATGACAGTCCGTTTCCGTGTGGGAGCTGTTTATAAAAACTGTTATATCAGCTGCTATTTTGATGAAGAACGTGTTCTTCACAAAAAACGGACAATTCTGGCACCGGGGGAGATGGAACAGATTAAACTGACAAAGGAACAGATTTTAAATGCTTCATCACTGAGAAAAATCAGCATTCTGATTGAGGAGGAATAAAGATATGGAAGAAAAAAATCTTACCTGCATCGGCTGCCCGATGGGCTGTTTCCTCACTGTAAAAATAAAAGACGGAGAAGTACAGAGTGTAGAAGGCAATAGCTGTAAGCGGGGAGCCGTCTATGGAAGAAAAGAAGTGACCAATCCGACCAGAATTGTGACAACAACCGTTCGTGTATTAAATGGCACGGAAAAGGTCGTTTCCGTCAAGACAAAAGAGGATATTCAAAAGTCCAGAATTTTGGACTGTATCCGGGAATTGAAAGAGGTCACTGTTACTGCTCCAGTAGAGATCGGAGATGTGGTTCTGCATGATGTGGCAGGAACCGGTGTGGACATTGTTGCAACGAAAAATATTTCTGTTTCCATTGACATTACAGGGTCAAACGACTATCATTAAAACAGTATGTTTTTCTGTAGGCACCTCTTGCGGATTCGACAGATTTTTACAGAAAAAGATACAGGAGGAACACAAAGGAGAACAGAAATATCATGACAATATCCATGATAGGGATAGATCACGACAGAGCACCGGTAGACGTCCGTGCCCTGTTTGCATTTACGAAGAAAAATGCCGGAGAGGCAATGGAAAAACTGAAAGAAAAAGCAGGCATCCGGGGATGCATCATTCTGTCTACATGCAATCGTCTGGAAATCTGGGCGAGCCACGAGGATGAACAGCAGCTTTCTTTATACCAGTGTCTCTGCGGACTCAAAGATATACAGGATCCTTCTTATGAAGAATATTTTATTTCGAGACAGGATAAAGAAGCAGTAGAACATCTTTTTTATCTTGCAGGAGGACTGAAATCCCAGATTCTAGGGGAAGATCAGATCCTTACGCAGATTAAGGACGCACTGAATCTGGCAAGAGAACATTTTACAACAGATGGAGTACTGGAAGTTCTTTTCCGCATGGCAGTGACCGCGGGCAAAAAGATCAAGACAGAAGCTCCGCTTGCACATGGAAATCCGTCTGTGATCCATCAGGCAGTCAGCAGTCTGCGGGAACAGGGATATGACATGCATGGCAAAATCTGCATGGTTATCGGAAACGGAGAGATGGGTAAGGTTGCAGCGCAGACTCTCCGTGATGCCGGAGCGAATGTCACCGTAACCGTCCGTCAGTACAGAAGCGGAATGGTGAGCATTCCGATCGGATGCAGCAGGATCCATTATGGTGAACGAATGAACTTTCTGCCGAAATGTGATGTAGTAGTCAGTGCGACAGCCAGTCCGAACTATACACTTCGCAGAGAACTGTTTGATGATATCACGCTTACGAAACCACTGCTTCTTCTTGACCTTGCTGTGCCGAGGGATATCGAACCGGCACTTGGAGGAGAAGAGGGCGTTACCTTATATGATATGGACAGTTTCCGCACCGAGAGGATCTCTCCGGAATCCATGGAGAGCATCACAAAAGCCGGCGAGATCGTCAGGGCACAGATGGATGAATTTTTCCAGTGGCTGGATGGCAGGGATGTGATCCCGAGGATCCAGGAGATCAGGGAGGATGCAGTGCAGGATCTGAACCTGCGTATCCACAAGATCCTCAAGAATACACCAATGGATGACTCCGACCGTGCAAATCTTCTCAAAGCAGTAGATACTGCAGCAGGAAAAGTGGTCAACAAACTTATTTTCGGACTCCGGGACAGTCTGGAACAGGACACTTTCCTGGAGTGCGTGGCAGGATTGGAGAAATTATATGAAGAATAAACGTTTTTTTCCAATGTTCGTAGATCTGTCTGACAAGAAAATCGTAGTGGTAGGCGGAGGGAACATTGCGACCAGGAGGATTAAGACTCTTTTGCAGTTTACCAGGAACATTACCGCAGTAGCTCCAAAGACAACGATGGAGCTTCATGAACTTGGCAAGGCAGGATTCGTAAATCTGATCAACCGTCCGGTGAAACGGTCTGATTTTGCCATGGCATTTATGGTGATCGCGGCGACAAACGACTGGAAACTAAACGATGAGATCTATCGAGTCTGTAAGGAGCAGGGGATCTACGTCAATGTCGCAGATGACAAAAGCAAATGCGATTTTTATTTTCCGGGGATCTACATGCAGGACGAGGTTGTTGTGGGAATCACAGCGAGCGGGCTGAACCACAAGAAAGCCCGAAGAGTCCGTGTGGCGATCCAGGAGGCAATGGAGGCATCAGACAATGAAGAATAAGATCACGATCGGCAGCAGGGAAAGCAAGCTTGCAGTGCTGCAGAGTGAGATGGTGAGGGACTACATAACCAAGCATAATCCGGATCTGACAGTAGAGATCCTGACCATGAAGACAACGGGTGACAAGATCCTGGACCGCACCCTGGATAAAGTAGGCGGCAAGGGACTTTTTGTAAAAGAACTGGATCACGCACTTCTGGAAGGAAGGTCAGAACTTTCTGTTCACAGCCTGAAGGACATGCCGATGGAAGTGCCGTCAGAACTTCCTCTGCTGGCTTTTTCCAGAAGAGAAGATCCGAGGGATGTGCTGGTACTGCCGGAGGGCGTAACAGAACTTGACAGATCCAAACCGCTTGGCTGTTCCAGCCTTCGCCGGACCCTGCAGCTTCGGGAGTTATATCCGGATATGGAGGTCGCAAGTGTCAGGGGAAACCTTCAGACAAGACTCCGCAAACTGGATAAGGGACAGTATTCAGCTCTGATCCTTGCGGCGGCAGGACTTAAGAGACTTGGACTGGAATCCAGAATCAGCCGGTATTTTACAGAGGAAGAAATGCTCCCGGCAGCAGGTCAGGGAATCCTGGCAGTACAGGGACGTACCGATGTTGACTATGCATTTCTGGACGGCTACTGTGATGCAGATGCATGGAGCGCAGGAAGTGCAGAGCGTGCTTTTGTACGTTTTCTGGACGGCGGCTGTTCTTCTCCGGTGGCGGCGTTTGGTGTGGTCGAGGGAGAGGAACTTTTCCTTCGCGGACTGTATTATAATGAAGAAACAGGAAACTGGTTCAAGGACAGCATCCGCGGAAAGCGCGAGGACGCAGAGGTACTTGGCATCGCGCTTGCAAAACAAATGAAAGAATCCGACAGAACAAAGACGGATAAAGGTGAGGCAGAATGAAACAGGGAAAGGTATGGCTCGTAGGGGCAGGACCGGGAGATATCGGTCTTTTTACACTCAAAGGAATGGAGGTTCTCTCCCAGGCAGAGGTTGTCGTCTATGACAGTCTGGTGGGACAGGGCGTACTTGCAAAAGTACCTTCTTCTGCAAGACTCATCAACGTAGGAAAGCGTGCAGACAAGCACACCATGCCGCAGGAGCAGATCAATCAGGTGCTCCTTGAGGAAGCGCAGAAGGGATACCGTGTCGTGAGACTGAAAGGCGGAGATCCGTTCCTGTTCGGAAGAGGCGGAGAGGAGCTGGAACTTCTGACTGCCAATGGGATCCCGTATGAAGTGGTCCCGGGCGTGACCTCTTCGATCGCTGTGCCTGCTTATAACGGCATTCCGGTAACGCACAGAGATTTCTGCTCTTCC
>NZ_FR886768.1:0-18045 GCF_000436615.1 Blautia sp. CAG:237 | reverse complement strand
CTTCCGTCCATATCATCACAGGACATAGAAGAGCAGGTAAGGAATATGACATCGATTTTCAGGCACTGGTCAACACAAAGGGAACACTCGTATTCCTGATGGGGATCGCTGCTCTGAATGATATCTGTCAGGGACTTCTGAATGCAGGAATGGACCCGGAGATGCCGGCGGCCGTACTGCAGAAGGGAACAACTTCCGACCAGAAAAGAGTCGTTGCCACAGTTGCAACACTCAAAGAAGAAGTAGAGCGTCAGGGTATCGAGACTCCGGCGATCATCGTAGTTGGTAAAGTCTGCCGTCTTTCTGAGGAATTTGGCTGGTATGAGAGACTTCCGCTCGCAGACTGGAAAGTCCTTGTGACACGTCCGAAGGGCAGAAGCTCCCGCACAGCAGATGAACTTCGAAGAAAAGGTGCAGAAGTCCTGGAACTTCCGTCCATCCGTACCGTGGCACTGGAAGACCAGAGCGCACTTTATCAGGCACTTGATGAGATCAGCGAGTATCAGTGGCTGGGATTTACTAGTCCGACAGGGGCAGAGATTTTCTTTGAAGAAATGTTCTCCATGAAAAAAGACATCCGTTGTCTTTCTTCATTGAAGGTGGCAGCGATCGGACAGGGAACAGCCAAAGTTCTGGAGCAGAGAGGCATTCTGGCGGATCTGATCCCGGAAATTTACGATGGAGACTCCCTGGGAGAAGCACTGGCACAGACCCTGCATGGCGGCGAAAAGATCCTGATCCCGCGTGCCTCAAAGGGAAATGCAAATCTGGTCAGGATCCTTGAAGAACACGGTGCCAGGGTGGACGATGTACCGACCTATGATACCATCTATGACAAAAATCCTCTGATCGATGTAGCAGCAGAGATCACGAGGGGCGGTATCGACTGCGTGGTATTTACCAGCGCATCTACCGTCAAAGGTTTTGTAGAAAGCACAGGACTTTCTGATTATTCAAATGTGACAGCAGCATGTATCGGCAAACAGACAAAAGCAGCAGCAGACAGCTATGGAATGAAAACATATATGGCATCCAAAGCTACGATCGACGATTTGACGACACTTGTTGAACAGATAAAAACAAATAAGGAGTGACAATAATGGATCTGATTCAAAGACCAAGAAGACTGCGTGGCAGTGAGACTCTGCGCAAAATGGTAAGAGAAACAAGAATTGACAAATCTTCTATCATCTACCCTCTGTTTGTAAGAGAAGGACAGGGGATCGAGGAGGAGATCCCGTCTATGGAAGGACAGTTCCGCTACAGTGTGGACCGTCTCCCGTATGAACTGGAACGTCTGACGAAAGCCGGAGTCAGCAACATCATGCTGTTCGGTATTCCGGATCATAAGGATGAAGTCGGAAGCGGCGCTTACGACGAAAACGGAATCGTACAGAGAGCACTCCGTGAGGCAAAAAAACAGTTCCCGGATCTCTACTATATTACAGACGTATGCATGTGTGAGTACACTTCCCACGGACACTGCGGTGTTCTATGCGGTCATGAAGTAGAAAACGATGCAACTCTGGAACTGCTTGCAAAGACAGCTCTTTCTCATGTTGAGGCAGGTGCGGATATGGTAGCACCTTCTGATATGATGGACGGACGTGTGCGTGCGATCCGTGAATGTCTGGACAAAGCAGGACACAAGGAAGCACCGATCATGTCCTATGCAGTAAAATATGCATCTGCTTTCTACGGACCATTCCGTGATGCAGCTGGTTCCGCTCCGGCATTTGGTGACCGCAAGAGCTATCAGATGGATTACCACAACCGCCGTGAAGGAATGAAAGAAGCCCTGACAGATATCGAGGAAGGCGCAGACATCATCATGATCAAACCTGCAATGTCTTACCTTGACATGGTATCAGAAGTTTATAAGGCAACCAATGTTCCGATCGCAGCTTACAGCGTCAGCGGTGAATATGCAATGGTCAAAGCAGCAGCCAAGATGGGCTGGATCGATGAGGACAAGATTGTGTGCGAGATGGCAGCAAGTGCTTACCGTGCAGGTGTTTCTATTTATCTGACCTACTATGCAAAAGAACTTGCCCGTTTTATCGATGAAGGGAGAATTGGATAATGGGAAGATCAGAAGACTTATTTGAGCGTGCAGTCAAAAGAATCCCGGGCGGCGTCAACAGCCCGGTAAGGGCTTATGGTGCGATCGGAATGGCTCCGCGTTTTATCGAGCGTGCAGATGGCTGCTATATTTATGACGTGGATGGAAACAAATACATCGACTACATAGATTCCTGGGGACCGATGATCCTCGGCCACAACTTCCCGGCAGTCCGTGAGAGCGTGCTCAAAGCCTGCGAAAACGGGTTAAGCTTCGGCTGTGCGACAGAGATCGAGGTCGAGATGGCAGAATTTATCTGCGAGCATATCCCGCATGTGGAGATGGTTCGTATGGTCAATTCCGGTACAGAGGCCGTTATGAGTGCAATCCGTGCCGCAAGAGGTTTTACAGGAAAAGACAAGATCATCAAATTTGCAGGATGCTATCACGGACACAGTGATGCACTTCTTGTAAGTGCAGGTTCCGGCGTGATGACCAGCGGAGTTCCGGACAGTGCCGGTGTTCCGAAGGGATGCACCCAGGACACCATGACAGCAGTTTACAATGATCTGGACAGCGTCAGAGCACTTCTCGAGGAAGCTCCGGATCAGGTTGCGGCCGTGATCGTAGAGGCGGTTGGAGCAAACATGGGCGTTGTCCCGCCGAAGAAAGGATTCCTTGAGGGACTTCGTACTCTGTGCGACCAGTATGGAACACTTCTTATCTTTGATGAGGTCATCACAGGATTCCGTCTTGCATTTGGCGGGGCAGCAGAATATTTTGGCGTAAAACCGGATATGGTTACTTATGGCAAGATCATCGGTGCAGGAATGCCGGTCGGTGCTTACGGCGGAAGAAAAGAGATCATGCAGATGGTTTCCCCGGCCGGTCCGGTTTACCAGGCAGGTACCTTAAGTGGAAACCCGATCGCCATGGCAGCAGGACTGACACAGCTCAAATATCTTTATGAACATCAGGAAGTTTATAAGGATCTGGAAGCAAAAGGTCAGAAACTCTATGGAAGCATGGAAGAGATCCTCAAGGAAACAGGAAGCCCGTACCAGGTAAACCATGTTTCTTCTCTGGGAAGCATCTTCTTTGCGACAGAGGAAGTAAGGGATTACACTTCTGCAAAAGCTTCCGACACAAAGAAATTCGCAGAGTATTTCCTGCACATGCTGAAAAATGGAATCCACCTCGCACCGTCACAGTTCGAGGCAATGTTCCTTTCCACAGCACACAGTGATGCCGTGATTGAGGAAACTCTGGACAAAGTCAGAGGCTTTTTTACAAAATAAAAACTGAATAAGGATTAGGATCTGTCCGCAGGAACTCATTTTATTTATTTTTGGGAGGGCACTTATGTTTCGGATCGCAGTATGCAGCAGTCAGACGAACGATAAGAACGAAACCAGCAGGACCATACAGAAATGGATAAAACGAAATATCACAGCAGATGCAGAGCTCTGCCAGGTGGAAAGTGTAGAAGAACTTCAGAACATCATGGAAACACAGCCGGATAAGTATAACTTTTGCATTATGGATATGCCTGCCCTTAAGAGTGCTTTTGAGGCGCAGACAGAGCAGAAGAAGCATCCATTACTGATCCATGGGACAGATTCGATCCGACATATTTTTGTGGAAGATATCATGTATGCAGAGAATTCCCTGCGGCGCATCATTTACACGCTGTACAACCGGCAGAAGATCATCAGTGTCCGGCGGGCGGGAAGTTTCGAGAGCGCAGTCGGGGAAATTGCAAAGGTACAGGCTTTTATGCAGCCGCACAAGTCTTTTTTTGTCCAGCTCCGGTACATTTCCGAACTGGGGACAGATCATATCCTGATGGCAGACGGCAAGAAGATCCCGGTAGCACAGAGCCGCCTGGTCACGGTACAGAGCAGGTATCTGCGTTATCTCACACAAAGAACGAAAGCATGAATAAAAACTCCACAGACTGTTTGATAAAAACGGTCTGCGGAGTTTTTTTATATGCATATCGTGGTCTGCGCAGAAACAAGGCGCAGTGCGCAGAATCAAAGAACAAGAAGTGTATAAAATCTGCTATGATAACACTACAGAAGAAAAAGAGATGCGTGACCGCTTCTTCAGAGTACCTGAATATTTTTTTGGAAAATGCCTGATGAGTTTTTCGGCAGTTCTTTGAAAATCAAACAGCAAAGGAAGGAGAGGTGGCGTTGAACGGTAAAAAAAGAATCACAAAGATACTTGCCATGATAATCTGCCTGATCTTCTGCACCAACCAGGTCGCAGTTTATGGGGCGGAACTTGTTTCGTTTTCCGATGGGGTGGAAGAGCAGGGAGAGATATCATCTGCAGGCATAGAAGAAATGGATTCTTCAGAGACAGAAGAGGAGGTATCAGCTGACAACAGTCCGGGTGATTCAGAAGGGACGGAGATTTCGGAGGAAGATTTTTTAGATAACAGCACAGAAGAAAATCCACAGGAAATGCAGGGCGATGGATCTGAAGGTACTGCGGATGCTGCGATTGAAGATGATCTGCAGGACAGTACAGAAGATGTGCAGGAAGAAGTTTCCGATGCGTCAGAAGAACTGTTTCTCTCGGAAGAAACGCAGGATGTTTTTTCGGCAGGAGCTGACAATATCCCAGTCTATTCATCCGAGATCAGCCAGGATATCTACTGGCAGGACAACAACGAAGGCGCACAGGCGGGACGTCTGAGTGCAGACGAGTATGCAGCGTGGTTTTATCAGTACGGCAAGGTGGAGGTGACATATCAGGATTCTGACAAGACACAGAAAACACAGATCATGAAGGTGAGTGAACTTCTGGTGAATGGTCAGAGCGGGATCACGATGGAAGATCTTGAGGGAACCGGACATTATGTGATGCATTTTGCACAAGATTCACTGAAAGGAAGTCTTTCCGTTACAGGAAGCGATGGCCAACTATTTAATGCGACGATTCAGACGATCACACTTCTCCCGCCGGATCCGGAGACAGACAGAGACTATCCACAGGATGATAAGCTGGCACAGAATTATAAGTTTCTGAATGTTCCGGACGAGAAAGTGAGGGAGGAATACACCTCTAATAAAAATATCGGGTTTGGATGGTATTACATCAAAAAGATGGATGTTACTACACATGTGGAGATCCGCTGTGGCGATATGAGCTGTGGCAGTGATCTGACAGATGCAGTACAAAAGGAACTGTATCTTCAGTATCAGAAAAAGAATCAGGATGTGAACACCATTTCCAGTTCGCTGGAACAGACTCGAAATGCACAGGTAAAAGAACAGAAAGACGGAAGCAAAGTTGTTTCCATGGACATCACAGTTTCCGGACTGCCGCAGTATCGTATTGACGGCACGGAGATCCTCTATGATATCCGGGAAGGTGATTCGCAGGATTATCGCCTGAACAGCTATGATCCGGGGGAGGGAGATTATTTTAGCATTGATTACAACAACACAGATCTCTCCAATCATGGCACAGATACTACAGCGGTTTATAATGGTGGAACGATCATCCTGACGCGGCGCGGCACGGCTTCCTATCAGGCAGAGAAAGAATGGAAGGATGCGGAGGACTGCACAGAGCGGCCGGAAGTATCTTTTACCCTGTGGCGTTACAGCAAGCGGGGGGATGCGAGTTACCGGAAGGCATCTCAGGTGAAAAACAAAGAAGGGGATACGCTGAAATATGTGATCCCTGCAAACAGCACTGAAGACAGCCAGAAGATCACGTTCGAATATTTGGCGAATCCCGGAGCAGGAAGTGTATGCCTGACAGAGCAGGAAGCCCTGCCGAAATATGATCCCGAAGGATACCCCTATGTGTATTTCACACGAGAACGCATGGAGAATAATGGAAAGTATGAGCAGGTTCTCGGGAAGATTACTTACAAAAAGAATGGAGACTTTGCGATAAAGGATACTCTTCCAGATGGAGTTACCCGTGAAAGCACAGACAAAAGCATCTACAACGACGGCACGGTCAGCAACGTTCTCACCGGAACGGTAACGGCTGATTACACTAAAACCTGGCGTGCTCTTGCCTGGCAGGGTGAGCTTACGGATGTGCGGGTAGAATTTGCGCTGCAGGCCAAACATGTTGAAAGTTATGGAACAGATGATGACCAGTGGTACACAGTACAGGAAAACGGTGCAGATGTGACACAGAGCCTGTCTGGATTCGACGAGGAAATGACCTCCATGTCCGGGAGCAGAAGCATGCCGAAATATGACAAACTTGGACATGAACTGGAATACCGATGGATAGAGATTGGAGTATATCAGGGAAATGATACCACGAATCTGCTTAAGAAAGATGCAGATTCCGGGAATGCTTCGTTTGTCCTGACGCAGAAAAACAAAAAAGTTTCTTATACTTCTTCTGTGGAAAGTGTGCTTAAGGAAGACGGAAGTTATCATTCCGAGATCGTCAACCAGATAGAGCGAAAGGTAAATTACAAAGTTGTCAAAAAATGGCAGGAGGCCGAAGGCAATGAGACAGAAGCACCGGAAGATGCGAAGATCACACTGGCACTGCTTCGGCAGGATTCCACCAATCAGGTAAAAGAACTTGGCACACTGACTCTGGATGGAGAGAAGGACAGTGTGGAAACACAGATCCAGGATGAAGAAGGGAATGTGATCCGTGCGGCAGAGACAGAAAGCTGGCAGGGGGAATTTCTTGATCTTCCTCTCTATGATAAGGACGGACGCTGGCACGATTACCTTGTAGTGGAAAAGGACACAGATGCTTATCGTGTCATCTACGGCGAGGTTCAGTTTGATGAAGAAACTTTAACTTATTACAGGGAGATCATCAACCGTCCAGGTGCTGGGAATTTTCAGTTTATCAATGTCCGGAAGGAATGGATCGACGACAGCGACGCGGAGCATCGTGGTGACGTGACATTTACGATCTATCAGCGAATCGGAGAAAATGAGTTTCAGGAAATCCAGACAGTGACGCTTAAGGCACTGGATTTCTGGCAGAAACAGGTGGAGATCCCAACGGATCTTGATCTGAAAAATATCCTGGTGTTGGAAACGTCTGTTTCACATACCGGCAACAACGGAGAAGCAAAAGTCCCCTGTGATCTGTCATCCAACACTGCCAGAGACTATAGCGGTGAAGAAATGGAACAGATCTGGAAACGCTATCAGGACAGTTCTTCCGCGCAAAATCCGGCGATTTATTATCATTCGGATGAACACTGGTATCGTGTCATGTTCCAGACGAAAAACATCGAGGGGATTTCCTATTATACCATCACAAACCAGAGACTTGGAAGAATCCTTCTGGATGTGACAAAAGAATGGATCGATGGTGACGGAACCAGAAGGACCGAACTGCGAGAAGCTCTTAAGACGCAGGGGCTTGGTCTTTATGCGAAGCTGATCTGTGACCAGGCAGGTGTGATAGATTATCAGAAAGGGACGATCAACACCGGAACAGGTGAGCACGCTCCTGTTGATGCAGATGGAAAAACAGTTTCCATGTATCAGGAGATCAGCATTGACACGGCGGTAAAAAATCAGAAATTTTATTTCTATGATCTTCCAAAATACGATGAGAACGGATCTGTCGTTCACTATTCCGTGAAAGAAGTCTATGCAAAAAAGACTCCTGACGGCAGTTATCAGGAACTTTCCCTGAATGAATTAAAACAGACCGGGATCACAACAGAATACACTTCCCTTACTTCCAGTAAGTATCAGGTAGGAGATTCCCACACAAAAGACCAGCAGCATTTTTATCTGAGAAACAAACTCAGCGGAACGAAGAAGATCGTCTTCCACAAGCAGTGGAAGGATCATTATCGTTTCGAAAAAGGCGACCGCCCTGACATTTATCTGAATCTTTACCGTCAGGTGCATGAAGCAGATGGAAGCGTGAAACTGGAGCTGTTTTACAAAGATCATCTCTGGCGGCCGACAGAAGAAGGAGACAGCCATTATGACTGGACTGTCGATTTTGACAATCTGCCGAAGTATGATGAGTATGGATATGAAATTTTGTATTATGCGCAGGAAAAAATGCATGTCAACGCCGAGCTTTTTGATTACACAACGGTGGAATATCTTGATCCGGAAAAAAATCTGATCGGAAATGAGGAGGGATTTTTGGAAGAAGTGACGGAGGACACCCGTCTGGCGCAGCTGTCTGATGGAAGCTGGATTCTTGGTGAGAACGGAACTTTTGTCAATTGCTTGAAGGAAGATATTCGAATCGAAGGCAAAAAGATCTGGGGAAATGTCCCGAGAGGTTTTGACAAAGCGGTACTTCCAAAAGCAACCTTTACCATTTACCAGAAACTGGAAGAAGAAAAGGGAGAAGGCAGCGAATGAGCATCCGTTACGATCAAAGACTGGTCGAAACAGTATGTCAATGCAGCATACCGTTTTCTTCTGGAATATATGGGTGAAAACCGTAACCGGATCGATACAGATGCAGATGGCAGACAGAAACTGACTGCCGAAAGTGCAGATGGAACAGATCAGAAACTTCCTCTTTATGATAAGGATGGAAGACGATATTCCTATACAGTCAAAGAAACCATGGAGGGGATACCGAAAGACCGGGAAGGAAAGGTGTTTTTACAGCCGGAGATCCATAACTTTATGGTAGAGAATTTTTATGAAAGTGAGAAAGGAAATCTCACCGTTAAGAAAATTCTGGAGGCAGAAAAGACAGAAGAAGAAAAATATCCTTCTGTAACCTATGTTCTGACCCGTTATTATATGGGAAAAGACGAGAATGGAAAAGATGTACTGAAGCGGGATATATCCTTCAAAAAGATGTTAACGCTTGATTATAATGAGTTTTCTCCTGTTGGAAAAGATATAGGATTGGCATCCGCAGAAGGAACGTTTGAGAATCTGGAAATTTATGCACCAAGTGGCGAGAAATTTCAGTACAGAATTGAAGAGAAAAAAATATCAGAAACTTATGACAGTTACAGTCTTGCCTTTGCAAAGCCGGGAAACCGTGACAAAGCTGGCAGACTGATCCGGGGACAGACCGGAGATCAGCTACAGGGAGAAGAAAATCCACAGGAATATAGGGTAGAGAATCTGTATGCTTCGGATGATGAAGAAAAAATTCCAGATGCGACGTTTAAGAATGTTCTCAGCGATGACAGAATTGTGATCGAAGGAACCAAAAAATGGGATGACAACAATAACCTTTTTGCTTTCCGTCCGTCTGTGGATGAATTAAACAGTCAGGGACTTATTTCATTTGAAGTGATTCGTTATGCAGAGGCACAGCCGGGAATGAGAAATGCCATCGGAAGTGCACTATATCCATTAAAAGTTGTTGATGAACAGGGACATAAACCATATCAGATTGTCTGGGAAAAAGTGAAAGGAAAAAACGACAGATATCTGTTTCAGATTACAGGAACAGATGGAGAACTGGAAAAGTATGCACCAAATGGAATGCCATGGAAATATGGCATTCGTGAAATATATGCAAGGGACAAAGAAGATGGACTTCCGGGTTATCGCGACAATACGAGAGATTACTGGTGTTATTTTTATGGAAAAAAACATTTGCTGAAAGAAGATAAAACTTATGAAGCAGAGGTAGCAGAGACAACCGTTACCAATCATGTCCGGGTAGTGACTGCACGGATTGAAAAGAGATGGCGTACACTGGATGTGAAGCATAAAGATGCAGAGAATGCAGACCAGGTATTTTCTGAAAGACCTGAAAATATCACAGACAAATCAGATATCCGGGAATCTACGGGAGCAGATTATCTGGGATATTACCTGTCATTGCAGTTTGTATTGCAGGGAAGAGTAAAAGCCTGCTATAACGCGCAGGGAGAAAATGTTGCGCTGGAAGAACCTTCTTCCTGGATGGGACTGAAAGAATTATTTAAAGGAAGCAGGAAAGAAAAAGGCTTTGCACAGACACGACCGCTTCAGGAAATTCTGAAAGATCTGGTACAGGAGGATGCATCTGTTACAGTATCTGAAAATGGCGTGAATGTTATTTTGCAGGGGTATATGAAAGATAATACATGCTGGATGCATAAGCTGCAATATCTTCCGAAATATGCAAAAGGTGGAGCTTACAATAAAGAAGGCTGTTATTATGAACTGGAATACAGGCTATGTGAAGAAAACATTTCTTTCAGGCAGTCGAAGGATGCGGAAATCTTATTTAAAGTGGATTTAAGTAAGGCATCACTTTCAGAAACACCAGATGGCATCTTGAATGAGATCATCAGCCGCGGAACAGGAAAATTTGATCCATTTTTTGTGATGGGATTTTTTAGAGGAACTTCCGGTACGGATTATTCCTATGGAAATCACGAATCAGACAGTTTATCTGTCTGGGCAAATGCATTTCCGGTTACGAGACTGAAAGTGAGTAAGGTATGGAATGATACCAGTAACGTGTATGGTACCAGGGTATTAGACAAAAATGGAAACTGGACGGTGAGCTTTGCAGTACAGAGGCGGGCAGTTAAACTGGAAGCTGGATCAACCTGGAAATCTCCCTGGCAGAATCTGTCTTCCACGGATAAAACAGGAAACAAAACAGAAGTCAGAATCACTTTGAGCGGCGAAGACAATGTAGAGGCAGAGGACATCAATGAGAAATCAACAGAACTTGGAGGGCTTCCTGTCTATGGTATTGAGAGTATTGACGGAACATATCAGGTGGTTCGATATGAATACCGTGCAAGAGAACTTAATACAGATGGAACAATGATTACTGAGCCAGAGGGAGAAACTTCTGTAAATCATGCGTATTCTGGATCTTTTTCAGGTGGGATTTATGATGTGGATTATCAGGATGGAAAGAAAAAGAATAATGAGACAGATGGTGACTGGAGATATCGTTATATAACTACAGTTACAAATTCTTTTGATCCGACCGTGCGCTATGCAGAGAAAAAATGGGATTTGTCCCAAATTCCAGAAAAATTCCGAGATGAATGGAATTGTCCGGAAATCACGTTGGAAATTCAGTATCAGAAAGCAGATGGAAGTTATCAGTCTTTCAGCAAGAGGGCAATTGTGGTGCTGAATGGAGAAAAAGATAGTGGAGTAACACAGGATACTTCGAAGGATGGACTGCTTCCGGCATATGGAGAATACGATTCCTGGAAAGCCATCTGGAAGGGGCTCCCGGAATATATTCCGGGATCTGCCACGATAAAAAAGGATGGAAAGGATGTCACTGTCTATCACGTCAGAGAAAATCATGGCGGATACTATCAGGAGGAAGAGAAAAATACAGCAGAAGGCAAAGAAAGAAACGGTGAAACGGAAAAGACGGCGTTTTGCTTTGTTAATACGCCTACAGAGATTCAGGCATCCAAAACTGTAGATCTTGGTGAAACAAAGAAGTTTAACCTAAATGACCGTATCTTCGGGTTTACACTTACGAATAATGGAAAAGTTCAGGGAACTTATCACGCAGTGATTGCTATGGAAACGGAGAAAGAAAATGGAACAGCAGTAGTAACAAAAGAGCAGAAAGATATTACTGTTGGCAGGGAATTTTACCTCAAAAACAACCAGACCATAACCATCTATGGACTGCCAATCTACAGGAATAACGATGGAAAAAACAAGATCACATATTATATAGAAGAAACAGATTCTTCAGGAAAGAAAAAAGAAGATGGAAAGGATTCAGGATATGTACCGGGATTCCGTACCGAAATTGAAGCAGAAAATACAAACCTTTCTAACTCCGTCAGTGGAAAAAGTGGCGGAGCACAATTTGCAGATACAAAAGAAACACATCCATCATTTGCATTCAGAAATATTCTGGAAGGCAGCATTGAAATCATCAAAACAGACGGTACCGGCAAAGCACTTCAAAATGTAGAATTTTTGCTGCAGTACAGAAAAGATGATGGAAAAACAGACGAAGACAGTGAAGCGGAATACCGGAATCTGGATGCAACTGTGTGCAGTAACAGAAATCTGGTGCGAAACAACGGTATTGCAAAAACAGATAAAAATGGCCGAATTACATTCCGGGGTCTGAAACTGGGTTACAAATATCGCCTGACCGAGATCAGGCCACTTGCAGGAACCCAGGGACTTGAAAATTCGATTACGGATATAGAACTTCCAATGCTTCTGAAAACGAAATCTGGAAACGAAATCAAACCAGTAGCAGAAACTCAGGGCAGGTTTGTCTATGTAAAACTGAAATATAAGATTTCAAATAATACATTCACAATGCCGATGACCAGCGGAAACGGTTTCTTCTGGCCAGGTATTCTGGGACTTATTGCTACAGGTATCGGAGGTGCGTTCTGGATCAGCAGTGGAAGCAGAAATAGAAACAGCAAAAAGAAGGGAGAGTATGCAGAATGAAAAAAGGAATTCTGAAATTTTTGGCTGGTACGGCGGCCATCGCTACGTTGATAGGAGGAGCACCGCTTTCTGTGCAGGCAGCAGCGACAGATACACCAAAGGCGACACTAGTGACAGATAAATATTATAAAACATTGCTTGGAGAGGAGGATGAAGAATCGGAAGCTCCATCTCTGACACTTAAAAAATACAAAAATGGAAGTGAAAGTAAGGACCCTATTGATGGAGTAGAGTTCAGATATGCAAAAGTCGGTGATCTCTATCAGATCGTAGATGGAAATAAAATTTCCATGGCGTATGGTGTGGAAGCTGTGTTTGCAGCTGCGTTTAAAATCACTGCAGCAGCGGATTATCACATAACTGAAAATGGCGATATGTACTATTACAAAGATATTAACGAAATTAATACACAATATTTGCAGAGTATTAATTTACAGACAGAGACTTCATTGAAAGAATATATAGGAGGAACTGCTTTTACTTCTGTAACAACAGGCTGTGATGGAAATGCCAGTGGCACAGCTAAGATCGAAAATGCGGACTATGGTCTGTATGCTGTAGTAGAGTGGAGCTCTGCAAATGCGAGTATTAATGGAGAAAAGGTATCCCTGACGAATATTCAGAGTCCTTTCCTCATTGCACTGCCTACGTATGTCACTACAAATGAGGGAGAAGCTTACTGGGAAAAAAATGTAACAGCAGAGGTCAAAAACAGCACCGACGAACCGGAAACAGAAAAGAAGATTGTGACAGCAAACGAAGATAAGACAGATGGAAGTGAAAGTGTAGACGATACAGACATTACTTCCATTGGAGACACTGTTCATTTCCGTCTGAAAGGAACAGTTCCGAATATTCCAACCGTAGCCAATGGAAATAAGGAACAGTTCAAAAAATATATTCTTGTGGATAACCTGAGCAAAGGTCTGACACCGGAAACAGAGGAAGATGGAATTCAGTTAAAAAATGTAATTGTACGTACAACAAATAATAATTATTCACTGGAGAACACCGATGAGGTACAGTATTATACTACAAAAGTCGAAAATTATACCGGAACAGAACCGGAATATATAGGTGGCAAGACAATTGCTGTTACCCTGACAGAAGAAGGCCTTAAAAGGATCAGTAACTGGGCAGCAGCTGATGCAGAAGAAACAACAAAGGAAATCTATTTCTATTACACGGCAGTAGTAAATGAAAATGTAAAGATCGGACCAGATACTCAGATCAGCGGACCGGCAGGAAACCCGAATGAAGTAAAACTCCAGTATAAGATCGGCAGCAGTGCAGACATGGAAACGGATTGGGATAAAGTTACAGAGTATACATTTGGAATCAAAGCAGATAAACAACTGGCAGGAAGTGCAGCAGCGGTAACAGATTCCAATAAAAACGCGATCACGTTCGTTCTTTATTCCACAAAAGATGGAAAGGCAGAAACAACAGGCAGAACCTATTATGAGATGAAAAAAGTAAGTGATGGTGTTTACCATGTAACTTCCAAAACAGAAACCAGTGCAGAAAACAATACAAAAATACATCCGGCAGCAGGCGGTGCACTGAATATCAAAGGTCTTGAAGAAGGAACATATTTCCTTGAAGAGCTTAGTACCGTTTCAGGCTATAATCTCCTCAAGGCACCGGTTAAGATTAAGATTACAGCAAAAACAGGAAACAATACCTATGTATTGGATGGAAAAGAAGAGAATAACAATCAGTATATTGGAACAATCAGCCAGGATGGCAACACAGACGGTATCTTCAAAGTAACGATCAATAATATCAAAGGCTTCGAACTTCCATCTACCGGCGGCAGCGGTATCTGGTTCTTCGTTCTGGCAGGTGCGTTTGCCGTGGCAGCAGGATGTGGCTACTATTCTATGACCATCCGCAAAAACCGTGCAAAATAAATGAAGACTAGGAAAAAACGCCCGCTTCTGGTTCCAGGATTTCTGATCGGAACAGGGATACTTCTGATGGCATATCCTTTTGTCAGCAATTCTCTTTATGAGCACAGGCAGGAGGAAGTCATCTACGAATATCAGAAAGAAACCGACAAAATGGATACAACACAGATCCATCAAATGCTGAAAGAAGCAGAAGAATATAATGTAAAACTGAAAAACAGAGAAGCCGTTCTGACAGATCCTTTTGACCCGGATCTTGCTGTGGATGGAACAGAAGAAAAGCAGTATGAACATCTTCTGGATCTGGAAAGTGACGGGATCATGGGGTATATAGAGATCCCGGAGATCAATGTATTTTTGCCCGTGTACCACGGCACTTCACAGGAGGTGCTGCGAAAGGGTGTTGGGCATCTTGAGAACACTTCTCTGCCTGTAGGGGGAAAGGATACGCACTGTGTCCTTTCTGCCCATACAGGACTTTCTGACAAGAAACTGTTTACAGATCTGGTTCTTCTGAAAAAAGGAGATCTTTTTTATATACAGGTTCTGGACCGGCATCTTGCCTATGAGGTGGATCAGATCCGGGTCATCAGGCCTGAGGATACGTCACTTCTTCGGATCATTCCGGAAAAAGATCTGGTAACGCTGGTAACCTGTACACCCTATGGCATCAACAGCCATCGGCTCCTGGTAAGAGGACATCGTGTCACAGAACAGAAGAATCCGCAGAAAGCAGCCAGGAAAAAGCAGACGGCAAGTCCGTGGATGCGGCAGTATGTGCTTTCGATCCTGATCGGCATGGCATTTCTGATGGTCTTTCTGACAGGGCTGTTTCTGTACAGAAGGAGGAAGACGTGAAAAGACAGAGACTGATTTTTTTCCTGTTTCTTCTGGTGGGGATGGGATTTTTGAACTATCCGTTTGTCAGTCAGTGGGTAAATCAGAGAAACCAGAGCAAAGTCATCTATGAATATGAAAAAAAGGCAGAGAAACTGTCGGACACCGGGAAGCAAAAACTTCTGGGCGAAGCCAGAAACTATAATTCAAAACTTCGCGCAGGCAGAGTACTTCCGGGTGACAGTTTTGGAGGTGGCGCAGAAGAAACTTCTGCATACAGAGAATATCAGAAACTTCTGGATGTCTCCGGAGACGAGATCCTGTGTTATCTGGAAATTCCGTCGATCGAGGTCTTTCTGCCGGTTTTTCATGGAACTTCGGAGCATGTTCTGGAACAGGGGGCGGGACATCTGTTTGGTTCTTCACTTCCTGTCGGGGGAGCGGGGACACATGCTGTGATCGCGGCACATACAGGAATCGCGACCAGGATGTTTTTTACAGATCTGGATCAGATGAAGACGGGAGATCTTTTTTTCCTGAATGTTCTGGGAGAAAAGCTGGCGTATCAGGTGGACCAGATCGTTACCGTGACACCGGACCGCACAGATCTTCTGCGGATCGAAGAGGGAAAGGATCAGGTGACACTGGTGACCTGTACTCCCTATGGGATCAACTCACACAGGCTTCTTGTAAGAGGAAAGAGGATTCCATACCGGGAAGCACAGAAACGTGCAGAACAGGCAAAAGAATCCGGATTTCTGATCTGGGGAAAAAGAGTTTTTGTACTTTCCATACTGTTTCTGGGAGCAGCAGGATTCTGGCTCCTTAAGCCATCAAAAAGGAAGGAGGAAAAAGGTTGAAAAGAAAAAATAAAAAGACAGCAGGCGTTTTTCTCCTTGCTGTGATCCTGATATTTGTAGTTTTTCCGGCTGTTTCTGTGGATGCGGCAGAGAGAAAGGGAAGCATCACGGTTCAGCTGAATGAGATCGGGACAGATCGGGAAGGCACTGCACTGGAATGTTTTTATGTGGCAGAGCAGAAGGAGAATGGCTGGCATCTGACAGAGGCGTTTGAAGGCTGTAAGGTAACTCCCTGGAATCTGTCAAGATCCACAGATTACAAAGAAGCGGCAGAAAAACTTTCTTCCTGGGTGACGGCGAAGAAACTTTCGGCAGAAACAAGGATGACAGACGCAGATGGAAAACTTGTTTTTGAAGATCTCAATGAAGGAATTTACCTCATCCGCCAGAAGAACGGGAAAAAAACCTACGGGGTGATCGCGCCGTTTCTTGTCTGTGTCCCAATGGAAGAAAATGGGGAGATCCTCTACGACATCCACACAAAGCCAAAGGGAGAAGAGATCCAAAAGATCACTCCCACACCGGTGATATCTGTTACACCATCGCCATCTGTAACATCCACAGCAGCATCGTCTTCTTCCGGAAATAATCCTTCTGTAAAAAGCAGCTCTTCAAGTGTGAAAACTGTAAAAACAGGAGATGACACGGCACTCTGGGTATTCTGGGCACTTTTGATCCTGGCAGCAGGTGGGACCGTCGGCATTCTGTATTACAGAAAAAAACATTGAGTGGAAAATAAAGTACATTAAGTATAAGATAAAATACATTTCCTCCTGAATGCTAACTTGTTCTTGGAATTGGATTGTGATATAATAAGGACACTTGAGGTTGCTGGAGTGAACAGTAACCACTTAAGTTCATGCAGAGCACTGTCTCTGCGTGGACGACGACAACGCGCGATTTTAGGAGGCAATATCATGGGGAATAAGAAATATGTAGCCTATGTGGGAACATATACCCACGGCAACAGTAAAGGTATTCAGGTTTACGATGTAGATGTTGAGAAAGGTACTCTGAAAGAACGGAGCGAAGTACAGGTCAGCAATGCATCTCATACGGCAATTTCCAAGAATGGCAAGTTTTTGTATTCCATCGAGGACGAAGGTGTGGCAGTGTTCAAACGTGACGAGAACGGTGACCTGACCCGCATTAACAGAGTCAGCATCGACGGAATGAGAGGATGTTTCCTGGCAACAGACGTGGACGGCAAATATCTGTATGTGGCAGGATACCATGACGGCAAGGTGACGGTTGTACATACACGCCGCGACGGAAGTCTCGGACGTATCATGGATGGTGTTTATCACAAGGGACTTGGAAGCGTTGCAGAGCGTAACTTCCGTCCACATGTAAACTGTGTACGTCCTACACCGGACAACAAATACCTGTGTGCAGTTGACAACGGCATCGATCAGGTCAAGATCTACTGCATCAACAAGAGACAGCATAAGCTGGAACTGGTCGACATCCTCCGCTGCCCGAGAGAGAGCGGTCCTAGGATCATCCGTTTCAGTGCAGACGGCAGATTTGCATATATCCTGTTTGAGCTGAGCAATGAGATCAAGGTTTACAGCTATGACGGAAGCGGCAGTACTCCTGAGTTTGAACTGCTCCAGAGTGTCAGCACACTCAGAAAGCCGAATGACGAGGATGCGATCCACAATGCGGCATCCGGACTTGCACTTGCACCGGACGGCAGGCATCTGTTCTGTACAACTGCCGGAGAGAATTCGGTTTCCATGTATGAGATTGACCATGAGACCGGACTTCTTGAGAAGAAGTTCAATCTTCCGATCAGTGGCGATTATCCGAAGGATCTGGTAATCTTCCCAGATAATAAGCACATCGCACTTGCGAACCATGCAAGCAACTCCATCACTACGTTTACTGTAGACTATGACAAGAATATTATCGTTATGAACGATAAACCCCATCATATTGAGACACCAAACTGCATCCATATCTGGCCGGTACCGGATGAGGTAGCAGGAGATGTACATACCGACGAAGACGAAGAAATAATG
>NZ_FR886767.1:51549-55347 GCF_000436615.1 Blautia sp. CAG:237 | reverse complement strand
CATCTTTCGAAACCTACGGAGATGTGCGTCAGCTTTTTGTTATCTTTTGTATTACTGAATATGTAATTCTTTTTTCCTGATTCTTAAAAGATCTATATATATCTTGTAGGTGCAACTGGCTGTCATACATTTGTTTCATTTGCTTAGACCCTATAGTTTTGCGTCACCGGATTTCCCCGGCTATGCCTTTTAAATATAAAATAAATATACTCTTTTATTGCATAAACGATATTGTTTCATTAGTTATTCTGCATTTACGCTGAGTGCTTCCGGGCTTCCGAGAGCACCGATGTTTTTGAGCAGGAAGATCGCATCACCCATACCCCTGACATAAGACAGATCTGCATATCTTTCACTCTTTGATTCCAGGCAGGCGATATAATCATCAATCACCCTTCTGAACATGTAAGGAAGATTCATGCCGGCGTATCTTTCTTCCAGCTCTTTCAGATCGTCTACGTCCTGTCTGATGTATTCATCAGATTCGAGTATTTTTTCTCTCCTTTCCGTCATCATTTTTTCGATGCAATTCACAATTGCAACTTCGGTCATTTTTTCCAATTTTCTATCCTCCGTTTGTGCAATACTATAGGTTTCACCCTTATTCTATAAAGAATCCCGCCAAACGTCAACAAAATTCGTCTGACAATTTATTGAAAAATTCGACAAATCTTTTTCATTCCTGTTCAATTTCAGCCTTATTTTATGAGGGTTTACGGCGATTTTAGGGATTTTTGTTTTTTTCAGAAAACCTGTGCTTTTATTGAGAAGAAATTTCTTTACTTTTGAAGGATTTTCTAATAATATTGTATGTATATGCATATCAACGATGTATAAATATACATTTCAACTTCAGAAGGGAGAGGAATTTATGACAACAGCACACATCTGTATCATGATTGCGATCATTATCTATCTTGGTGCAATGCTCTTTGTCGGCTATCTCTGTTCCAAGCAGAACAACGATACCTCAGACTTTTATCTGGGCGGTCGTAAGCTTGGTCCTCTGGTAACCGCAATGAGTGCAGAAGCCTCCGATATGAGCAGCTGGCTCCTTATGGGACTTCCTGGTCTTGCATATCTTTCCGGTATCGCAGACGCAGGCTGGACTGCGATCGGACTCGCAATCGGTACATACCTTAACTGGAAAATCGTAGCTAAGAGAATCCGTCTCTACACTCATGTAGCAGGAAACTCTATTACTTTACCGTCCTTTTTCAGCAATCGTTTCAGGGACGACCGCAGGATCCTGCAGTCGATCGGAGCTATTTTTATTGTGATCTTCTTTATTCCATATACAGCTTCCGGTTTCGCTGCCTGCGGAAAACTGTTCTCCAGTCTGTTCGGAGTAAAATATCTGACTGCCATGATCATCAGTGCACTGATCATCGTCGGATATACGACTCTTGGAGGATTCCTTGCGGCATCCACCACAGACTTTATCCAGAGCATCATCATGTCCATCGCACTGATCATTGTATTTGGCTTCGGAGTATCTGTTGCAGGCGGTCCTGACGCAGTTATCAGCCACGCAAAGTCACTGCCTGGATACCTTACCATGATGACCACTTACAACCCGGAAACAGGCACAGAAGCAGCTTATCCGCTCATCAACATCGTTTCTATGCTGGCATGGGGACTTGGATATTTCGGAATGCCTCACATCCTTCTTCGTTTCATGGCGATCGAAGATGAGAAGAAACTTTCCTTATCCAGAAGAGTGGCTACTACCTGGGTTGTGATTTCCCTCGCAGTTGCCGTTATGATCGGTGTCATCGGTCTTGGAATGACAGAAGCCGGCGAACTGGAAATGCTTCATGGAGCTGACTCAGAAACCATCATCGTCAAGATCGCAGATCTCTTGAGCACACATGGTGTACTTCCGGCACTGCTCGGCGGTACGATCCTTGCAGGAATCCTGGCATCTACGATGTCCACCGCAGATTCACAGCTTCTGGCTGCTTCTTCTGCTGTTTCTTCCGACCTTTTCGGCGCAGTCCTAAAGAATAAGAAGAAACAGGAGACCATGCTCACTGACCGTGTTACTCTGCTTGCGATCGCTGTTATCGCAGTTATCATTGCCCGCAACCCGGACAGTTCTGTATTCAACATCGTATCTTTTGCATGGGCAGGTTTCGGTGCTGTATTCGGTCCGGTCGTGCTCTTTGCACTGTTCTGGAAGCGTACCAACTGGCAGGGAGCTCTCGCAGGAATGGTTTCCGGCGGTGTTATGGTATTCGTATGGAAATATCTGGTCCGTCCAAACGTTTCCTTCCTGAACTTCTATGAACTCCTTCCGGCATTCCTGATCTCCAGTGTGATGATCATTGTAGTAAGCCTTGCTACCAAAGCTCCATCCAAAGAGATCACAGACGAGTTCGAACTGGTTCAGAAAAAAATGGCTGAATAAAAATTTCAGCAATCATTTCAAAACAACAAAAAAAGAAACCGCAGAATCCTTTTTAACTGGATTCCACGGTTTCTTTTTTTGATGTCTTGCAACTATTCAGTAGGTAATATCCCGCGAGGTGTTTTGGCATGTTTTTGCCAAAATCCCGAGACATACAAGTCAAAATGCCATCACCGAAGGTGATTTGGAATGCATTTTGACTCGTAACTGTGAGGATACTGAACAGTTACGATGTCTTTTACTTTTTATTTTACCAGAGATAGGAAAAGATCGAAGCTCCAATGACAGTGCACAGACCGCACACAACGATCGCCAGACTGCTCATCGCTCCCTCTACTTCTCCAAGCTCCATTGCTCTTGCTGTACCTACCGCATGAGATGCTGTACCGATCGCAAGTCCTCTGGAGATCGGACTCTTGATGCGGAACAGTTTGCAGATGTATTCTGCAAACATGTTTCCAAGAACACCTGTAATGATGATCACTGCAACAGAAATTGTCACATATCCGCCAAGCTCCTCAGAAATGCCCATACCGATTGCTGTCGTAATAGACTTCGGAAGCATGGTCACATATTCTTTGTGGCTCAGACCGAATACGATCGACATTACAAGTACCGTTCCAAGACTTGCGATAACGCCTGAAATAACTCCGCCAAAGATCGCCCCGATATTCTTTTTCAGCAGATCAAGCTGCAGATACAGAGGGATCGCCAGGCTTACCGTCGCAGGTGTCAGAAGGTAGCTCAGGTATTTTGCACTCATATTGTAGCTTTCATAATCCACATGAAAAACTACCAGAAACGCGATCACGATCGCAATAGAGATCAGAAGCGGATTTAATAACGCCAGCTTCCATTTACGCTGTGCTGCAAGCCCGATCTCATATGCCAGAAGGCTGATCACGATCCCTACCGTTGCCGAACTCATGATTAAATTGTCCATCTTACTTCTTTCCCTCTTTTCTGGATATTAAAAAATCTGTAACCTTTCCTGTAACGATCATGACTACAAACGTCGATACGACTGTGATTACCAGGAGCGGCACCAGAAAAGACTGCAGCTGGCTCCAGGATGTGATCAGACCAACGCCTGCCGGAATGAACATAAGCGGCATGATCTCGATCAGAAATTCACCGGTCTCCTTTACGTGCTCTACTTTGATCACCTTTGTCAAAAGAAGCACAAACATCAGAATCAGTCCATAGATACTGCCCGGTATCGGAAGCGGGATAAAATACTTCATGATCTCCCCCGCACAGGTCACAGCAAGGATGATTCCAAACTGTCTCAGATATTTCACTTTTTTCGCCTCCTAAAAAATTCACTGCTGTCTATTATAGCACATCCTTTTTTGTCATAACAAGTCAAAAAAAGTACAAAAAACTGC
>NZ_FR886767.1:25998-51503 GCF_000436615.1 Blautia sp. CAG:237 | reverse complement strand
CTGCCGTTATATCGGCAGTTTTTTATGTAACAGTTTGAAAAATGTCAATTTTTGGTCTGTATAAAAGCTACATCAGTGATCTTTCAAAAAGAATGCTGTTTTGGCATTTCCCACAATCAAACCTCAGGGATTCTTGCTTCCTCCACTACTGCACAAACTTTATATCCAAAGATATAAATGATTCCAATAATATAACCCATCCCGGTACTGTAGCAGCTCTGGAATGGGTTATTCTTTCATCTCTTGTAATTTATTTCTTTATGAGGATATCTGACAGTTTGCGTTTTGGTACGTAGTGTACATCGTTTTCGTCGCGATAGTAGGCGATACTTTCACCTTCCTCAATCTCTTTGATCACGATCTCTTCTGCCGGTTTGCCAAACGCTACGATCAGTACCGGGGCAAGATTTTCTGCCAGACTCAGTTCTTTTTTGACGGAATCTGCATTGTAATTTCCGATCATACAACCGCCGAGCCCTTTCTCAGCTGCTGCGAGAAGCATGGTCTGTGCAACGATTCCAACATCCTTCTGGTATCTCGGGATAGAAGCTCCGAGATTCAGATCCTGACAGATGATGATAAATCCGGTCGGGCATTTTCCCGGATGTGGAAGCTGCATCTCAGGGAGTGCTCTCGCCCAGTTTGTCAGTTTCTGGATACGGTCAACCTCCTCCTTCTCCCACGCCAGATAATACCGAAACGGCTGCGCATTCACACTGGATGGTGCAAAACGTGCACAGTCCACGAAATCCTCCAGTTCTTCTCTTCTGAAACGATAGGATTCGTCATAACCTCTGTAGCTTCTGCTTGCTTTTACAATATCTTTGAACATTTGTGTATCTCCCTTGATTTTCTTCTGTAAAAAACAGATTTATTCTCCCATATCCTGCGCACACTTCTTGAGTTTCTCGCGGATCGGCAGATGGTACGGGCATCTTGGCTCGCATTTGCCGCAGCCGATGCAGGCAGAAGCTTTTACTTTCAGTGTGCTGTAACGGTCTTTTGCCCAGTCTGCGAGGTCGTATCTCTGAAGGTAGCCTGCGAACAGGAACACGCTTGGAATGTTGATTCCAACGGTACATGGCGCGCAGTAGTTGCATCTGCGGCAGAAATCGGTACCGAGCTGTTCGCGAACTTTGTCCATTGCTTTTAATTCTTCGTCGGCGAGTGGTTCTGTGTTGGAACATGCGGCAAGGTTCTGCTCCAGTTCACGGACTTCTGCCATTCCCGGGATCACGACGGTCACATCAGGATTGGAACAGACATAGCGAAGTGCCAGGGTCGCATCCTCGATCGCACCGCCTGCCAATGGTTTCATATCGATAAAGCCGATGTTTTTCTCTGCGCATTTATGGATGAGTTCTGCACCCTGCTGTTCTACGATATTGTATGGGAACATAATCGTTTCCACCCAGTCAAGTCCCAGTGCACGCTCAAAAACAGCTGTAGAATGTGCAGTCAGTCCGATATGTCCGATCTTGCCCGCTGCCTTCGCTTCCATCAGAGCTTCCAATGCACCGCCCTCGCCGATCACCTGATCAAGCTGTTCCATGCTTGGGTTGTGTACCTGATAAAGGTCGATATAGTCTGTGCGGAAATTTCCAAGACTTGTCTCAATATCCGCTGCCATTGCTTCTTTTGTTCTGGACATGGATTTGGTCGCAAGCACAAATTTATCACGGATTCCCTCCAGACCATATCCGATGTACTGCTCACTGACGGTATATCCTCTTGCAGAATCAATATAGTTGACTCCCATCTCCATCATCTCGTGAAGCAGTTTTCTGGTGCCTTCCTCGTCAATCTTCTGGATCGGAATTCCTCCAAATCCCATACGCGAGATCTTAAGTCCTGTTTTTCCAAGTATTCTGTATTCCATAATACACCCTCTTCCTTTTTTATAAAAAAATACCACCGAATCTCTCCGGTGGTATCCTATCATTTCCTATTAATTATACACGAGACAGATATTCACCTGTTCTTGTATCGATTTTCAGTTTGTCGCCCTGGTTTACAAACAGAGGAACCATTACCTGTGCGCCAGTCTCAACAGTTGCCGGTTTGGTAGCACCCTGTGCTGTGTTTCCAGCGAATCCTGGCTCAGTCTCGATAACCTCAAGCTCTACGAACAGAGGCGGCTCGATTGCATATACGTTTCCGTTCCAGGAGCAAACTTTAACAACTTCGTTCTCCTTAACGAATTTGAGAGAATCTCCAACCTGCTCTTTGGTAAGTGCAACCTGGTCATAAGTCTCAACATTCATGAAGTTGTAAAGATCTCCATCGTTGTACAGATAGCTCATGTCTACACGGTCGATACGTGCCTGCGGGAACTTCTCTGTTGGACGGAAAGATTTCTCCAGTACAGCTCCTGTAATGATATTTTTATATTTTGTTCTTACGAATGCAGCGCCCTTTCCAGGTTTTACATGCTGGAACTCAACGATCTGACATACATTTCCTTCAATTTCAATTGTGACACCGTTTCTGAAATCACCTGCTGAAATCATTTTAATTTCCTCCTTCTTATGTTGTCGCTATCAATTATTTTATAATACACATGAAGATTTTTCAACTACTTTTTTTATTGTGCAGCTAATTTCTCTTCAATTTCTTTGATCAGCTCTTCAAATGGCTTCTCTCCGGTAACAACCGTAACGTCTGCAAACTTCTGATAAACCGGATCTCTCTGTTTCAGAAGCTTCTTGATCTTCTCATCGCGGTCATCACCGTCAAGCATCGGATCCTTGCTGGAACCTTCCAGACGTTTCTTGAGAGTTGCCAGTGAACCCTTCAGATAAACGACTGTGCCGAGCTCCTTGAGATATTTCTCATTCTGCTCCTGAAGCGGAAGTCCTGCTCCCAGAGAAATGACTCTGCGTTCATTGTCCTGAATAAACTGTTTGAGTGCAACTGTCTCCAGTGCACGGTAATACGGTTCACCAAACCGCTGAAAGATCTCTCTGGCAGACATGTTCATCTTTCTTGTGATCAGTCTCTCCAGATCGACAAATGATAACCCCAGATCCTTGGACAGCTGTTTTCCTACTCTTGTTTTACCTGAACCCATAAACCCGATGATCACCACATGGTTCATGAAATCCCCTCCTCTTTCTCATAAAAGTATAGTACTATTTTTTCCAGATAGCGCTTGAGCACGATCTGGATTTCTTCTTTCGGATCGATCGGCTTGACCAGAATATTGCGGATGCCGGCTCTCTTGGCTCCGTATACATCGGTAAAAAGCTGATCTCCTATAAAAATGGTATTCTCAGTATTCGTACCCAGAATCTCCATTGCCCTGTTATAATTTCTCACAGAAGGCTTGTGTGCGTTCTCAATATAATTCACCTGGACCGCATCATTAAAAGAAGCCACTCTCTTCTTCTGATTGTTGGATAAAAGGCAGCAGCCAAATCCCAGCTTCTTAAGACGCCGAAACAGTGCGATCGCACGTGTATCTGCCGGTGCCCCATGCGGCACAAGTGTATTATCAATATCAAAGATCAAACCTCTGTATCCTTCCTGATACAGTTTTTCAAAATCGATCACATATGTGGAATCCACATATTCATCCGGAAAAAAACATCGAAACATTTTCTTCTCCTGTCTATCTTTCTTTAAGCGGTACATACTCCGCTGCCGGAAGCACGTTCTTGTATGCAGGACGGATGATCTTGTCTGTATTGATCAGCTCTTCCATACGATGCGCGCTCCATCCTACGATACGGGCAACCGCAAACATTGGTGTGTACAGCTCAAGCGGCAGATCCAGCATGCTGTATACAAAGCCGCTGTAAAAGTCCACGTTCGCGCTGACACCCTTGTAGATGCGTCGTTCCTCTGCGATAACTTCAGGAGCCATCCACTCAACCATGGAGTACAGTCTGTAATCCTTCATGCGTCCCTTTTCTTTCGCGAGGCTTTCTACAAAACCTCGAAGGACTTCTGCTCTCGGATCGGAAACAGAATAGATCGCATGACCCATACCATAGATCAGACCTCTCTTATCAAAGGCTTCTTTATGAAGGAGACGCTTGAGATATGCTCTCACCGCATCCTCATCTTCCCAGTTCTTGACTTCCTTCTTCATATCCTGGAACATCTGGACAACCTTGATGTTGGCACCGCCGTGCTTTGGTCCTTTGAGGGAACCAAGTGATGCCGCGATCGCGGAATAGGTATCTGTTCCGGATGAAGACACAACATGTGTGGTAAATGTAGAGTTGTTACCACCGCCATGCTCCATGTGAAGGATCAGGGCAAGATCCAGGATCTTCGCTTCCAGATCTGTGTATTGCTTATCCGGGCGCAGCATACGGAGGATATTTTCCGCTGTGGAAAGTTCCTTCTTCGGATTGTGGATATAAAGACTCTTGCCTCTCACATAATGATTATACGCCTGATAACCATAAACTGACAACAGTGGAAAAATACTGATCAGATTCAGGCACTGTCTCAGAACATTCGGTAAGGAAATATCATCCGGATTATTGTCATAAGAATACAAAGTAAGGACACTTCTTGACAGAGCATTCATGATATCACGTCCCGGTGCCTTCATGATGACATCCCTGACAAAATTTCGCGGAAGTGACCGCTGATTTGCCAGAAGTTCCTTAAAATCCTCAAGCTGCTTCTCATTCGGCAGAGTACCGAACAGAAGAAGATATGTAGTCTCTTCGAAACCAAAACGGTTATCCTTGACAAAACCGTTCGTGAGATCTTTGATATTGTAACCTCTGTAATAAAGGCTTCCTGCACATGGAACCTCCTTACCGTCTACAACCTTGACCGCCTGTACATTGGACACCTGGGTCAGTCCGGCGAGAACACCCTTACCATTGATATCACGCAGACCACGCTTGACATCATACTTACCATATAAAGAAAGATCCATCGTAGTGTGGTCCTTACATGCCTCTGTAAGCTGTTCGATCTCCGGTGTTACCTTCATATTAAATCCTGCCATTGTAAGTCTCCTTTCAAGTCCTTTGCTTTTTCTCGATCAAACTCCCTCCCCGTTGTTACCGTAGTTTTACGTTACTGTTCGCAGTAATCGTTTACAACACAGTAGATACAGTATACCATCAAAACTCATTTTGGTCTATCCCAAAAATGCACACTGCCTTTGCCAGGCTTTCCTTTATCTGCCCTGACGGTAGGTGCTCAAAAATTCTTTAAGTTTCTGTGAAGCAGTCTCAAGCTGCCTTGTATTCGGCAGATAAACCACACGGAAATGATCCGGTGCACCCCAGTTGAAGCCTTTGCCCGGTACAAGAAGCACCTGCTTCTCATGCAGGAAATCCAGTGCAAACTGCTCGTCATCCGTGATATTAAATTTCTCCACATCCAGTTTCGGGAAAATATAAAATGCCGCATGCGGCTTCACAACGCTGATTCCCGGGATATCCTTTAAGGCATTGTAAATGCACTCTCTCTGCTCATAAACTCTTCCGCCCGGTTTCACATACTCTGCAACGCTCTGGTAACCGCCAAGGGCAGTCTGTACTATCGCCTGCGCCGGCACATTGGAACAGAGACGCATGGAAGAAAGCATCTTGATTCCTTCTATATAACCCTTCGCACGCTCCTTGGCTCCGCTTAAGATCATCCAGCCGATACGGAATCCTGCGATCATATGGGATTTGGAAAGTCCGGAAAATGTCACGCAGAATACATCCGGTGCAAGAGATGCGATCGAAGTATGCTGATATCCGTCCATGACAAGACGGTCATAGATCTCATCAGAAAAAATGATCAGTTCCTTCTCTCTGGCGATCTGCGCGATCTGCTCCAGGATCTCCTTCGGATAGACAGCACCTGTCGGGTTATTCGGGTTGATGATAACGATCGCTTTGGTCCTGTCCGTGATCTTGCTTCTGATATCCTCGATATCTGGATACCAGTCAGACTGCTCGTCACAGATATAATGTACGACCTTGCCTCCTGCCAGTGTCGCAGTCGCCGTCCACAGCGGATAATCCGGTGCCGGGATCAAAATCTCATCTCCATTATCCAGAAGCGCCTGCATACACAGGCTGATAAGTTCACTGACACCATTTCCTGTATAGATATCATTCATGGTCACATTCGGGATCCCGCGAAGCTGTGCATACTGCATGATCGCCTTGCGGGCAGAAAAAATACCCTTGGAATCAGAATAGCCCTGTGAAGTGCGGATATTACTCAGCATGTCCAGGATCACTTCCTGAGGAGCTGAGAAACCAAAAGGATATGGATTTCCGATATTAAGCTTCAGGATCTCCTTACCCTCTTCCTCCATCTTCGCCGCCTCGTCAACCACCGGTCCTCTTACATCATACAGTACATTATCTAGCTTGGCAGATTTGTCAAATGTTCTCATTTTTTTCACTCCTCTCTGAGATTTTACATAGTTTTTACTATAATCTCATATTCAGGTCATTTTATCAAGATGAAAAAATTTCGGATATTATTGTCATATTCATACAAATTTAGTAAGATATAAAAAAAATTAATATTCCCCTTTTCAACTTTACCACTTTCGTGTATAATAGTGTCTGGGCATTTGTAAGCCCCACAAAGACGTTATTATTTTATACGCAAACAAACGAGGAGGAAAATCGTCATGTCTTACACAGAAGAAGTTTATGAAAGAGTCGTTGCACAGAATCCTGGTGAACCGGAATTTCATCAGGCAGTAAAAGAAGTTCTGGATTCCCTTAAGGTTGTTATCGACCGTAACGAGGAGAAATACCGCAGCCTTTCCATCCTGGAGCGTCTGGTAGAGCCAGAAAGAATCATCTCTTTCCGTGTTCCGTGGATCGATGACAACGGGAACGTACAGATCAACAAAGGATACCGTGTACAGTTCAACAGTGCAATCGGACCTTACAAGGGAGGTCTTCGTTTCCATCCTACAGTAAACCAGAGCATTCTTAAATTCCTTGGTTTCGAGCAGGTATTCAAGAACTCTCTGACAGGTCTTCCGATCGGTGGTGGTAAAGGTGGTTCCAACTTCGATCCTAAAGGCAAATCCGACAGAGAAGTTATGGCATTCTGCCAGAGCTTTATGACAGAGCTTTCCAAATATATCGGTGCTGACACAGACGTACCGGCTGGTGATATCGGTGTTGGCGGACGTGAGATCGGATTCCTGTTCGGACAGTACAAACGTATCCGTGGCCTCTATGAAGGCGTTCTGACAGGTAAAGGACTTACCTACGGCGGATCCCTCATCCGTACAGAAGCAACAGGATACGGTGTTGTATATATCCTCAACGAGCTGATGCAGGCTCACAACGATTCTCTCGAAGGAAAGACAGTCGTTGTTACAGGTTCCGGAAACGTTGCAATCTATGCAATCCAGAAAGCTACTCAGCTTGGTGCCAAAGTTGTTGCTCTGTGTGACTCTAACGGATATGTATATGATCCAAACGGAATCAATCTCGACGTTGTCAAAGACATCAAAGAAGTAAAACGTGGACGTATCAAAGAATATGCTGACCGTGTAGAAGGTGCTACCTACACAGAAGGTACTGGAATCTGGAACATCAAATGTGATGTTTACCTTCCATGCGCAACTCAGAACGAACTTGATGTTGACGGCGTTAAGACTCTGATAGCAAACGGCTGCAAATATATCGTAGAAGGTGCTAACATGCCTACTACAAGAGAAGCTACAGAATACGCTATGGCAAACGGCGTTCTCTTCCTTCCTGGAAAAGCATCCAACGCCGGTGGTGTTGCTACTTCCGCACTGGAAATGAGCCAGAACTCCCAGAGACTTTCCTGGACAGCAGAAGAAGTTGATGCCAAACTTCATCAGATCATGAAAGACATCTACGCTAAGATCGATGACGCTGCAAAACGTTATGACATGCCAGATAACTTCGTTGCAGGTGCTAACATCGCCGGCTTCGAAAAAGTTGTAGACGCAATGATCGCTCAGGGCCTTGTTTAATTAATTTCCTCCTCTGCGAATCATTGATATTCAAAAAGCTCCGGTTTTCATGCCGGAGCTTTTTGTTATGGACGAAGATAATTTCTCATATTTCGAAGGGCAGTTTTTTCCAGACGGCTGACCTGCGCCTGGGAGATCCCGATCTCTTCTGCCACTTCCATCTGCGTTTTTCCCTCATAAAACCGCATATCAATGATGTGTCTCTCCCTCTCCCCGAGGCGGTTCATCGCCTCTCTGAGCGAAAGATTTTCCAGCCAGTGATCTTCTTTGTTTTTCTTGTCACTGATCTGATCCATCACATACAGGGTGTCTCCCCCTTCAGAATATACCGGTTCAAAGAGACTGACCGGGTTCTGGATCGCATCGAGGGCGTACACGATCATCTCTTTTTCAATCCCAATCTCTTCTGCGATCTCCGCGATCGTCGGTTCCCGCAGGTTCTTTTTCATGTAACTTTCTTTGGCATAGATTGCCTTGTACGCAATGTCACGAAGCGAACGGCTGACACGGATACTGCTGTTGTCCCGCAGATACCTCCGGATCTCCCCTATGATCATTGGCACTGCATAAGTAGAAAACTTGACCATCAAAGTCGTGTCAAAATTATCAATGGCCTTCATAAGTCCGATACAGCCGATCTGAAAAAGATCATCCGCATTTTCACTGCTGTTCTGAAATCGTTTGATCACACTTAAGACAAGCCGCAGATTTCCCTTGATGTAACGCTCTCTCGCTTCCTTATCACCGGCTTTTATCTTTTCAAAAAGTTCCTCCTTCTCCTCCGGAGCCAGAACTGGAAGACTGGCTGTGTTCACTCCGCAGATCTCAACTTTGTTTAGTGCCATCGAAATATCCTCCTTATTTCAGTTGGTACTAAAGATGATTCTCAGGGAGGATATGAAATATTCTTTTTTGCGAAAAATATAAAAAATATAAGTCCTTGACAGTTTTGCAAAAGGTACTATCTGTGAGGACATTTTTCTTCCGGGAGTTCCACCAGGATGATATCTCCTCCGATCTGACGGACGCTGCTCCATGGGATGATAAATTCACTTTCCCGTCCCCAGAAACAGCAGAATCTGCCAGGTCCGGGAACGATCAGTGCTGTGATCTTTCCGCTTCTTTCATCAAATTCCAGATCGATCGGACAGCCAAGACTTCTGCAGGTGCGGATATTTATGATCTCTTTTTGTCTTAATTCGCAAAGACGCATACAGACACCATTTTTTTCAAAAATATATGCATAAAATGCCGGAAATATACACTGTAATTTATTGACATTACCCAAAAAAATACAGTATAATTAGCCCATAAAAGGGAAAAGAGGGATAATACCGTGAGATGCCCATTTTGTAATCAGGATAATACCAAGGTTGTTGATTCCAGACCTGTCGAAGATACCAATGCGATCCGCAGGAGAAGGATGTGTGAATCCTGCGGCAAGAGATTTACCACTTATGAGAAGGTTGAGACTATTCCATTAAGTGTCATCAAGAAGGATCAGACAAGAGAAGCTTATCACCGTTCTAAGATCCAGGACGGTGTTCTTCGTGCGTGCTACAAACGCCCGATCCCGATCGAGAAGATTGAGTCTATGATTGACTCCATCGAGGGGTCTATTTTTGAGAGCGCGGATAAGGAGATTTCCAGTACTCGCATCGGCGAGATCGTTATGGAGCATTTGAAGGATCTCGATGCTGTTGCATATGTGCGGTTTGCGTCGGTGTATCGTGAGTTTAAGGATGTTAGTACTTTTATGGATGAACTAAAAAAGTTTATGGAGCCGTAGGGTACTGCCCTGGGACCCGTCGATTTGTATCGACACTTTTTTGTTAAGGCGGTTACCTTGTAGACTTTTTCAGTGCCCTCCTGAATGTTTGACGGGAATTTTGTCTTGTGGGGGAGCCTTAGAAAATGCAGACGCAGGCACCCTGAGACACAGTGCAAATTTCGAATCCATTTATACGAAAGTTTCCCGACTTGTTGCACCAGGAGAATTTTTCAAAGGGCATCCCACACGACAAAATTTCCGTCAAACACCCAGCCGAGGGGTGGCGAGGGGATGGGCGACGTCCCTTCGCGGTTTGCTCTGCTCCCAAGCATCCAAATCCCCAGGATTAAAGAAAATAATAAAAAGCCCTTATTTCAGGGCTTTTTCCAACTCTTTAATCACAATCTTCAACGCCTTGATCCGCGCATACTTCTTATCCACCGACTCAAGAATATGCCACGGCGCATAAGCCGTACTAGTCTTCTTGAGCATCTCATTGACCGCCTCCTCATACTGATCCCATTTCTCACGGTTTCTCCAGTCCTCATCCGTGATCTTCCATTGTTTCTCAGGATTGTTCTGACGGTCATTAAACCGCGCAAGCTGTGTATCCTTGTCGATCTGAACCCAGAATTTGATGATCACAGCTCCCCAGTCGGACAGTTCTTTCTCAAATTCGTTCATTTCATTGTACGCACGTTTCCAGTCGTTTTCGCTGCAGAATCCTTCCAGACGTTCCACCATGACACGGCCATACCAGGTGCGGTCAAAAATTGCGATATGACCGTCCTTTGGAAGTCTCGTCCAGAAACGCCACAGATAATGGCGGGCTTTTTCGTGTGGTTCCGGGCTGGCGATCGGATGCACCTCGTATCCGCGTGGATCAAGTGCACCTGTGATTCTCTTGATATTTCCACCCTTGCCGGCAGCATCCCATCCTTCGTATGTGATGATCACCGGGATCCGTTTGCGGTAGAGACGGTTATGGAGTTCACTTAATTTACTCTGGAGTTTCTTAAGTTCCTTCTCATATTCCTCATCGTCGATCGTCTTGCCGGCAAGCTCAACATCTGCCAGTTTCGGCATCTTTACCAAAGGGAAGATATTCTGAAGGATCGGAACGGAATGGCTCTGGTTCTGGAGGGCAACCTCAATGCTGCTCACCAGTGTATCCATCACCTGTAATTCTGCCCATTTCTTGTCCCTGGCGTCTATGATATACCATGGAGAGGTTGATGCATTCGTATCCTTGAGATAGCGGTCATAGACTTTCTCGCATTTGCGGTAATGTTCCTGCTGCCATTTGTCGAATTCTGACACTCTCCAGCGTGTATCCTGACTGGAACAGAGTTTATCCATGCGGAATTTCTGCTCTTCTTTGTCGATCTGCATAAAGAACTTGAGCACCAGATAACCATTATCCGTAAGCTGACGCTCAAACCGGCGGATGCTCTCGATCCGCTTCTCATAATCCTCTCCGGTCAGTTCCTTACGGAGCACTTCCTGCGTCGTCTGCTCCATCCATCCGGAATCCAGAAAAGTAAATTTGCCCTGCTCCGGGATCTGGCACATGTAGCGGTAAAGAAATGGTCTGCGCAGTTCCTCCTCAGACGGAGCTGACATCGTCGCCACCTTAAAAAATCTCGGGTCGATATTCTTGATCACCTTGCCGATCATACTGCCCTTGCCGGCGGCACTCCATCCCTCAAAAAGCACCAGCACCGGAAGTTTGTGCTCCTTGATCTTCATCTGAAGATCATAAAGTTTCTTTCTTGCCTCATCGAGCTGCTGTTTCAGTTCCTCTTTCTCGGGAGCTTCTCCCGGTATCCATGTTTTCAGCAAAAAACGCACCCCATTTCTTTTATTATATATTGATCAGAGAATAGCCAAGCTTCACCTCTCTGACCGCTGTTTCACCCTGTCCCATCATTTCGATCAGCATCTCCACTGCCATCTCACCGCTCTTCTCATAAGAAAAATGCACGGTAGGGATCGGCGGTGTGATCACTCTCGCGATCTCAGAATCTCCATGTCCCGCAACCAGAATATCCTCCGGGACTTTCTTTCCATGCTCTCTCAGATAACGGACGGCTCCGGCAGCCATGGTATCTGTCGCACAGATGACTGCATCAAGCTCCGGATACTTCGCAAGCAGTTCTCCCGCCTTCTCATAACCGGAATCAGAAGTAAATGCAGAAATCACCGTCTGCTGTGCCGCCTTCTCTATGCCGGCTTTTTTTACAGCATCTTCATAACCGCCAAAACGTTCTGCGCCAACTGCCTTGTCCTGCATGATCGCGCCGATATATCCCGGATTTTTCCTTCCCATATCGAGAACGGCTTCTGTGAGATCTCTGGTAGCGTGATAATCATCATGATACACACAGCAATGGCCGGAATACTGCTGTCCTACCAGGATCACCGGTACAGACAGGTTCTTAAGGATCTTCTTATGCTCGGCGGTCACTACTGTCGCAGCGAGGATCACGCCGTCCACCTGCTTGTCGTTAAAAGCAGAAAGATATTCCAGTTCTTTCTTCGGATCGTTCTGTGTCACCGCGAGGAGCATCTGATAACCGCTCTCATTCAGTACAGAGAGAACTCCTTCTACGATCTTGCCTATGGATGCGGATGCGATCTTTGGTACGATCACACCGATCATTTTTGTTTTTTTGGTACGGAGTGTCTGTGCCTGGATGGAAGGGCGATAGCCTGTCTGCTCTACAACTTTGCGGATCGCCTCTTTCTTCTCTTCTGAAATATATCCGTTGTTAAAGTAACGAGAAACTGCCGCACTGGACACACCTGCTAATTTTGCTATTTCACTTATATTCATGCTTTTTCCCCTTTGCTGTAGTATAACACAATTTTGCTTTTGTTACCACGTTTCATAAAAAAAAGGCACTGTCAAATACGGATCTAATCCAGGAATCTGACAGTGCCTTCTCTTACTTATTATTTAATTTTATACGGTAAAGACTTCTTCCAGTCTCTGGGTCTTTCCTGTTTTTACTACTTTAAATTCCGGATAATCATCACTGTTTGTCAGAAGCACTGCCGCTACCGGGCTGTATCCGGCTGCTTTGATCTTTGCGATGTCAAAAGTCATCAGCTTCTGGCCTGCTTTGACTTTCTGTCCTTCTTCTACCAGAAGCTCAAATCCGTCACCTTTCATGTTTACGGTATCAACACCTACATGGATCAGGACTTCCATATCTGCCGGTCCTGTGATACCGATTGCATGTTTTGTATCTGTTACAGAAGAGATCTCGCCGTCAAACGGAGCCACAACAACGCCTTCTTCCGGGTCGATTCCGACACCGTCACCGAGAACGCCTGCTGCAAAAGTATCATCCGGGATCTCATTTCTCGGAACAATGGTTCCCTGGATCGGTGCATACAGTTTCTTTGCTGTACCGTCTACCGTTACTTCTTCTGCTGTCTCTTCTGTTGCTGTCGGCTCTGCTGCCGGAGCGTCATCTGTTTTTGCTGCTGTCACTTTGGCATCTTCCGGGTCTTCTTTCCAGGTGAACCAGGTCAGTACGAATGATACTGCGAAGGAAACTGCCAGCATGATCGCATACTGTGCGGAATAATCCAGTGTGGTAAGGAATCCCGGGATTCCTGTAACTCCGTAAGAAGTTGCTCCAATGTGGAAAATGGATCCAAGCAGGGCTCCAACGGCACCACCTGCCATACCACATACAAGAGGTTTCATGAAACGAAGGTTTACACCGAAGATCGCCGGCTCTGTAATTCCAAGTGCTGCGGATAATGCAGACGGGATGGAAATGGATTTGGTCTTGTAGTTTCTTGCTTTGAGGCCGACTGCGAGACAGGCAGCTCCCTGTGCAAAGTTTGCTGCGGATGCGATCGGCATCCAGATATTCAGCCCGTCAGAAGCAAGCATACCTGCTTCAATTACATTGTACATGTGGTGGATACCGCAGACTACTGTGAGCGGATAGATCGCACCCATGATCATTGCTCCGATTCCGTGTCCTACTGTGATGATCCAGGACGCAAATTCAAGTACATAAGTTTCTGCTGTGGAGAATACCGGTCCGATCAGTCCGATGGTAAGGAAACCTGTGATCAGTACGGTACAAAGTGGCGTTACAAAAAGGTCAATCATCTCCGGAACATGTTTATGCAGCCAGTTCTCCAGCTTGCACATGATCCATACTGCGATGATAACAGGAATTACATGACCCTGATATCCAACCTGTCTGATGGAAAATCCAAACAGATGCCATACCGGGATGTCAGCTGCATCCATAGATGCTACAGACCATGCGTTGATAAGGTTCGGGTGGATCATGATCATACCGATGACTGCACCCAGGAAAATATTTCCGCCGAATACTCTTGCCGCAGATACTGCGATCAGGATCGGCAGGAAGGTAAATGCTGTGTTTGAAAACAGGTCGAGGATCCCGTACCAGTCGCTTCCTGCAAATGCAGGCATTGCCTTACCAAGTGCCTCTACCAGTCCCATCATAAGACCAGATGCTACGATCGCCGGAAGGATCGGCACGAAAACATCTCCCAGTGCCTTGATCATTCGTTTAAATACCGGCTGTTTCGCTGCCGCTGCTGCCTTCACCTCTTCTTTGGTCGCTGCTGTCATTCCGCTGACCTTGAGGAATTCATCGTATACCTTATTTACTGTGCCGGTTCCGATGATGAGCTGAAGCTGTCCGTTGTTACTGAAAACACCTTTCACACCATCGATGTTCTCAAGTTTCTTCATATCGATCTTGCTGTTGTCTACCGTTACCAGACGCAGTCTCGTTGCACAATGTGCCGCACTTACAAGATTGGATCTGCCGCCAACGGTATCAAAGATTTCTTTTGCACACTTTGCATAATCCATTGCCATTTTCTCTCCCTCTTTCCTTTGTTTTTACTTTGCGCTCTTGTGTGAAATCGTTTACATTTCGTATCTTTAATATAACCCTTTTTGTTTCATTTGTAAACCGGCATTTCAGCCAAACATCAAAGGTCATTTTTGTGTATATTTCTGTAATCGTTTTCACCTCCTGTTTGCAGTCTTTGAAGGACCGCATAAAAGCACTACATTAAATGATATTTTTCAAATGCTTTTTTTATTCCATCTTCTGTCACGGACGGGCAGATCACGTCGGCGATCTTCTTCATCTCCGCACTGCCGTTTTCCATGCAGACACTTAATCCTGCGACTTCCAGCATTTCCTTGTCATTCATACTGTCGCCGAAGCCGACCGAATCTTCCAGGGGAATCCCCAGATGTTCACATACTTTCAGCACGCCGGTTCCTTTGTCAAATCTGCGGCTTATGATCTCGCCGTTTACAAACCCGCCTCTCGGCTCCTGGATACAGAAGGAAAAATCATCCTTCAGTTCTTCCCGGCAGATCTCAAGACTTTCCATGGACGGACTCATAACGACCATCTTGTATACCGCCTGACCCTTGTAGGCTTCCATTGGTAAGATATTCAGATCCTTCTCGATCTGTTCCTGCCAGCGGAGCATTTCACTGTTTTCCCCTTCGTTTGCATGTTCCCTGAGGAAGTTCTTGAAGTCGTCATCTGTAAAAGCTCCCTCCACGCACTCGATCGTCCGGAAGATCCCGTTTTCTTTCAGAAGCCGGCTCATGCGGTCACGCTCCTCGTCTGTCATCGGGCTGTCGTAGATTACCTCGTCCCTGCACGCCACATAACCACCGGAGCTTGCCACAACTCCGTCAAATCCGTATTTCAGAAGTGGAGACAGCATTGCATAATTGCGTCCTGTGCAGAGAAAAACATAATTTCCTGCTTCCTGTGCCCTCCTGATCGCTTCCAGGGCAGAAGCCGGAGGCACATTGGTTCCCGGCTCTGTCAGTGTTCCATCAATATCCAGAAAAATAGCTTTTGGTTTCATAGATCTTTCATTTCTCCCTTTTATATTAATATGTAATCGTTTTCATTGATTTTATTATATTTCTTGTCGATATATTTGTAAACTGTCGTTTTATATAATATTTTCAATATCTTTTTGTGCATAATATATGAAATCGTTTTCGTTTCTGTTTCATAAAAACAAAAAAGAAATGGCATCGGCCCTGCGTAAACAGAACGTCTGCCATTTCTCTTTGTCGTAGGATGATCTTTTATTTTTTTATGAAAGTTCCAGCTTTCCTGTGTAAAGCTGATAATAAGTACCTTTCTGCTTGATCAGATCCTTATGGTCACCTCTCTCGATGATCTTTCCGTGTTCCAGAACAATGATCGCATCGCTGTTTCGGATTGTAGAAAGTCTGTGGGCGATAACAAATACGGTACGGCCTTTCATCAGGTTGTCCATACCCTGCTGAACAATGCTCTCTGTACGGGTATCGATGCTTGAAGTTGCCTCATCAAGAATGAGTACCGGCGGGTCTGCAACGGCTGCCCTGGCAATGGAGAGAAGCTGTCTCTGCCCCTGGGATAATTCCTCGCCGTCACCACTTAACATGGTATCATATCCCTTCGGAAGCATCTGGATAAACTGATCTGCATGGGCAAGTTTGGCTGCTGCATAGATTTCCTCATCTGTCGCATCCAGCTTACCGTAACGGATGTTGTCACGGATCGTTCCGGTAAACAGGTGTGTATCCTGAAGAACGATACCGAGGGAATGTCTCAGGTCGTCTTTTTTGATCTTTGTGATATTGATTCCATCATAACGGATCTTTCCATCCTGGATATCGTAGAAACGGTTGATCAGGTTGGTGATCGTTGTTTTTCCTGCTCCGGTAGAACCTACGAATGCAAGTTTCTGACCCGGTTTTGCATAGAGGCTGATGTCGTGGAGGATGGTTTTGTCCTCATTGTAGCCAAAAGTTACATCTTCGAACCTTACATCACCTTTGAGCTCTGTGTAAGATACAGAACCGTCTGCGGAATGCGGATGTTTCCATGCCCACATGCCCGTTCTCTCCTTGCACTCTGTGATGTTTCCGTTGGCATCTTTTTTCGCATTGACGAGAGTTACATAACCTTCGTCATCCTCCGGCTTCTCATCGATCAGGTTAAAGATACGCTCTGCACCGGCAAGTGCCATGACGATGGAGTTAAACTGCTGTGCCACCTGCATGAACGGCTGTGTAAAGCTCTTGGTAAACTGCAGGTAGGAAGCCATGACACCAAGTGTGATCCCCCCAACTCCTGCAACGGAAAGGATCCCGCCGAGAACTGCTGTCAGGACAAACTGCAGGTTTCCGATGTTTCCGATGACCGGTCCCATCATGTTACCGTATTTGTTCGCCTGTGCCGCACTCTCAAAAAGAGCCTCGTTCAGTTTGTCAAATTCCTCTTCGGATTTCTTTTCATGGTTAAAAACTTTGACAACACGCTGTCCGTTCATACGCTCTTCGACAAAACCTGTCACATCTGCGAGAGACATCTGCTGTCGAACGAAGTATTTTCCACTCTTTGCACCGATCTTTCCTGTGACAAACAGCATCAGGAAAATGATCAAAACCGCCAGGATCGTGAGCAGCGGGCTCAGAACCAGCATGGAAATAAAGGTAACGACAATCGTAAACAGTGCCATCAACGCCTGCGGGATCGCCTGGCTGATCATCTGTCTCAGGGTATCCGTATCATTCGTATAAAGACTCATGATCGAACCGTTTGTATTCTGGTCAAAATAGCGGATCGGCAGAGTCTGCATATGTTCAAACATATCGTCTCGCACTCTCTTTAAGACGCCCTGTCCGATATATACCATCATCCTTGTATAGATAAAAGTCGCAGCAACACCTGCCAGGAAGACACATCCAAGAACCGTCAGCGCCTTATAAAGTCCGGCGAAATCCGGGCTCTTCTGTCCAATCAGAGGAAGGATAAAATCATCCAGAAGATATCTCAGAGAAAGAGAAACTGCTGTTGTTGCCACCGCACTGATCAGGATACAGAAAAATACAAGGATAAACTGAAATTTGTATTTTCCTGTCATATATTTCATAAGACGCTTTGCTGTCTGCAGATCTTTCTTTGTCATTCGCGGTTTTTTATTTTTGCTGTTATTACTCATCCTCTTCGCCTCCCTTCACCTGAGATTCGTATACTTCTCTGTAAATTTCATTTGTCTTCAGAAGTTCTTCGGAAGTTCCCACTCCGACAATCTGGCCGCCATCCAGAACAATGATCTGGTCCGCATCTTCTATAGAAGAAACACGCTGTGCAATGATGATCTTGGTCGTATCCGGGATCTCCTCGCGGAAAGCTTTACGGATCAGGGCATCTGTCTTGGTATCTACCGCACTGGTAGAATCGTCAAGGATCAGGATCTTCGGTTTTTTCAGAAGAGCACGTGCGATACAGAGTCGCTGTTTCTGGCCACCGGAAACGTTATTTCCACCCTGAACGATCATGGTATCGTAGCCATTCGGGAATTCTGTAACGAAACCATCTGCCTGCGCCAGCTTACATACACGTCTTACTTCTTCGTCAGAAGCATGCTCATCACCCCAACGGATGTTTTCGTAGATGGAACCAGAGAAAAGGACGTTTTTCTGGAGCACCATGGATACCTGATCACGGAGCACTTCCAGGTTGTAGTCTCTTACATCGATCCCGCCAACTTTGACTGCACCGCCGGTGACATCGTAAAGTCTCGGGATCATCTGAACCAGTGTGGATTTGGCACTTCCTGTTCCACCGATGATTCCGACTGTCTGTCCGGATTTAATATGAAGGTTTACATCTTTCAGCGAAAGATTTCCGCCCTCTCCGGCATAGCTGAAGTTTACATGGTCAAAAACGATATCGCCGCTCGGGACTTCTCTGACTGCATCAGATCTGTCCTGCATCTCAGGCACTTCATTAAGAACCTCTGTGATACGGTCTGTAGAAGCCTCTGCGATCATGATCATAACAAATACAAAAGTTACCATATTCAGAGACATCAGGATCTGCAGTGCATAGACGATCACACTTGTCAGCTCACCTGTCTCCATGGTTCCAAACACAATACTGCGTCCACCGATCACAGCGATCAGAAGAACGACCGCATACATCATAAGCTGCATGGTCGGCGCATTCCATGCAACGATCTTTTCAGCCTTTGTGAACAGGGTATAAACGTATTTGGATACCCCATGGAATTTATTTACCTCATAATCTTCTCTTACAAAAGCTTTCACTACACGGGCAGCGTTGACGTTTTCCTGAACGGAATTGTTCAGCTCATCGTACTCGTCAAATACTTTGATAAAATGCGGATGTGCTTTTTTTGCAATGTACATCAGTGCGCCGCCGAGAACCGGGATCACGACCAGGAACAGAAGTGCGATCTTGACATTGATCAAAAGTGTCATGACCCAAGATAAGATCACCATGATCGGAGCTCTCGCCAGAAGACGGATACTCATCATGTATGCCATCTGTACGTTTGTGATATCGGTCGTCATTCGTGTGACCAGACCGGATGTGGAAAAATGGTCAATGTTTTTGAATGAAAAATCCTGTACCTTATAAAAAATATCGTGACGAAGATTTTTCGCATATCCTGCCGCTGCAACTGCTGCCATATTTCCGGCCTGCACGCCAAAAAACAGCGCGAGCATCGCCATTGCGACCAGGATGATCCCCCTCTGTACGATGTATCCCAGATCACCGTTGGCGATACCAACGTCGATGATCTTTGCCATCTCCAGAGGAATGAGCACTTCCATCAGTACTTCGAGGATAACAAGGATCGGAGCCAGCATGGACTGCTTCTTGTATTCTCTGATGGATTTAAAAAGTGTCTTATTCATCTTTTTGATTTTCCTCCTTATTCATTTCTGACAGATTACACAGCATCTGTCCCAATGCTTTTTTGCAGATCAGAACATCCTCCGGGGCTATCCCTTCGATCAGCCTTGCCTCTGTTTTCTGGATATGTTCCAGGATCTTCGGCCGCATCTCTTCTGCTTTCGCAGTCGGAACGATCCGTTTCAGCCTGGCATCCTTCTTTACACTTTCTCTGTAAATATACCCATGTTTCTCCATGAGTTTGAGGATCCCTGTGACTGTGGATTTCCTGATCTGAAATTCTTCTTCAATATCCTTCTGATAAAGGTCTCTGTGGAGAGACTCCAGAAGAACAAATTTCAGCACATGTTTCTGCATGATCGTCAGCTCATCGTTCTCGATCGCCGATGCCACACTGTTGGAATCCCGCTTCATCTGATGCGACATCATATGGATCAGCCTTCCCACGTGCATATTTGTCAGTTTTTCTTCCGTTTCTTTCATCGAAACAGCGAGTTCCCCCTTTCACCGATTCCTTAAATTAGTTCGCATCCTAACTTTTGATATTATACAAATATGATTTTTTAATGTCAAGTTGTTTTATCTATTTTTTTGTGTGAACTTTTGTACACAAAAAAATGCCCCTCCTTACAGGGACATTTTCTGGCTTTCGTATAGGGTCCGGACTTCGTCGGCTCTGGTTCTGTGGGGGAAGCAGATGTTCCCGAGCTGGCGGACGGGCATGACTCCCATGAGGGAATTTGTCACGAAACATTCGTCATAATACATCAGTTCTTCCGGGTAGATCACCGTTTCGTTTACTTCGAAGTTCTCAAGAACATATTCCCGCAGGATGCCCGGAAGGAGCCCGCAGGAAAGCTGTGGAGTGTAGATCTTGTTTTTGCGGACAAAGAAAATATTGCTGACTGCGCCCTCGCAGATCTGCCCTTTGGTGTTCAGAAAAACTCTCTCCTGGATCCCGGCTGCTGTGGCGGCTCTTTTTTCGAGGATGCAGTCGCCATAGTTCAGGGTCTTGTGGTACACAAGCTGAGAGGTTTCATTTCGTTTCACCTTACTGATATCAGCTACGAATCCCCGGAGATATTTTTCTTCTGTATATGGATTGCCTCGCATCTGAAAGAGCACGTTTTCGCCGGAAAGAACGACCTTTACCGCTCCGCGCCGTGTTTCCTCTTCACTCTGATCTGCGATAAATTTGTGAACCGCTTCTTCTGTGACACCCCGCACAGAAGCCGGGCCAAATCCAAAAAACGCTGCCGCCCTCTCAAGTCTCCTCAGATGACGGTCAAGCAGGATCGGTCTTCCCTCTTCTACTGCAATCGTCTCAAATGCACCCAGTCCGAACTGGAACCCCTCATCTAATTTAATGTCCATACCGTTCCCCCATACTTTTTTATCTTAACGCTTCCAGAATCGCCTTCGCTTTCTGGAGCGTCTCCTCATACTCAAACTCCAGATCAGATTCCGCTGTGATGCCGCCGCCTGCGCCGAGGAAATATTTCCCGTCTTTGTGAAGGGCAGTGCGGATCACGATATTGAAATCACAGTCTCCATCCAGGGTCAGATATCCTATAGATCCAGTATACAGATTTCTCTTCCCATGTTCAAGTTCATCTATGATCTCCATCGCACGATATTTCGGAGCCCCTGTGATCGACCCGCCTGGAAATGCTGCTTCCAGAAGGTCTACAAAGTTTTTGCCCTCTTCCAGAGCTCCCTCGATGTCAGAGACGAGGTGAAAAACAGTCGCGTATTCTTCTACTGTAAAAAGTTCTGTCACCTTCACGCTGCCCGGTTTACACACCCGATTCAGGTCATTTCGTTCCAGATCGACGATCATCAGGAGTTCACTCTTGTCCTTCTCAGAGTTTTCCAGTTCGGTACGCATCAGAAGGTCTTCTTCCAGAGTCGCGCCTCTTTTTCGTGTACCTTTGATCGGTCTTGTGTTGACGTGACCTTTTTTCATCTTGAGGAAACGTTCCGGAGAAGCACAGACGATCTGGAAATCGCCATGATCCATGTACCCGCCGAACGGTGACGGATTGTTTTTGCGAAGGTCATAAAAAACATCCAGTGGAGCCTTATCGCTCTCGATGGTGAGCTGCTGTGTCATGTTTGTGATGTAGATATCTCCTTCTATAATGTAGTGGATCATGTCGTCCACGGCTTTTTTGTATTCTTCTTTTTCGAAGTTCGGTGTTACGATGATATTGTGAGGAACTTTCTGTTCTTCTTTTCTTTCTGTCCGCTGCCGGATTTTCTGCTCCATTTCCTGGATCTTCTCAGAAGCATCCGCTGTAATCCCATTTGCGACCAGATATGTTTCTTTCTGATGACAGTCCTCAATGAGATAAACATCATAAAAGGTCAGCACGGCATCCGGGATCTCCACGAGGTCTTTTTCCCCGGACGGAACGCCCTGCAGTTTGCGCCCATAATCATAAGAAAAATATCCCACTGCGCCGGAGACCAGCGGAAGCTCGCTCTCATTCTGATCGACATGGTCTCTCAGGTAGTTTCGCAGATAATCTTCAAAGGTGATCCCTGTCTCTTCTTTTTCATTGATAAAAAATTTCTCCCCGTCCTTCACCAGTTTGAGGTACGGGCAGGCTCCAATAATGGAAAATCTTCCAAGGTCATTGACCAGAGAAGAATCCAGGAATACACAATCCTGCTCCGATGCCAGCGCGCGGAAAGTTTCTGCCACCGGTATATATGTAGTTAATTTTTTGATCTGTCGTTGTTTATGGTACATATTTTTTCTCCTTCTATTCGATCACCACGATCCCGTTATTTCTTATAATAATACTATCCTCACACGCTCTCCGCGATCCGGCAGAAATTCTCAAGGATCTCATGTCCATACTCCGTAAGAACTGCCTCCGGGTGGAACTGCACGCCGTACAAAGGCAGTGTCTTATGAGAGATTCCCATAACAGCTCCATCCTCTGCCACAGCGTCCACCTGCCATTCTGATGGAACACTTTCCTTATCTACGATCAGAGAATGATATCTCGTCACACGAAACTTCTCAGGAAGCCCGCCAAAAACTCCCGTTCCCTGGTTGTGGAGCGGTGTAACCTTACCATGCATCGGACGCTCCCCCTTGTGGACAGACGCACCGCTGCAGAATCCAAGCACCTGATGTCCAAGGCAGACTCCGAGGATCGGAATCCTTCCCTGAAATCTCCTGACTGCCTCCACACACACAGCCGCATCCCACGGACGCTTCGGTCCCGGGGAAAGGATGATCCCCTCCGGGTTCATTTCCTCAATCTCCTCCATCGTGATCTGGTCACTGCGCCGCACCAGGATCTTCCGTCCCAGTTCCTCAAAGTAAGCCTTGAGATTATATACAAATGAATCATAATTATCGATCATCAAATACATATGCGTTCCCTCCTGCATTAAAAACATACAAAAAAAGGGACAACAACCGCGCACAAAAAAATGCACACAGTCGTTATCCCTGATCGGTCCGTAATCTGCGAATCTCTTTTTTCTATAAAGTAACTCTATGCTACCACAGCCAGCCCTTGCCGTCAAGGTTTATCTTTTTCCATCGAATATTGTCTTTTTTTTATCAGTTTGCTGTAAAATGATGCCTTTTTTCGATAAATTTTATCTTTTATATCTCATGCATATATGCTATACTAAACTCGAAATGAATGATATGCAAAATAGGACTTTATGCGTCAAGTGTTCAGCGAATGGGGAGTTGTCGCTGAAACGAAAAGTACGTCTTACGGTATAGAGTCCGCACCCGTTGCGACAATATAAGAGGATATCTCATATTGTGTAGGGATACGTTTTTCGACATACGTTCTATCACAATTGGAGATATCTTTTTGCTTTTATAAATCACAGTATTACCTCGACAAAAAAAGACAATCTCCATGGTATCGTAAATTTTTATTTATATTTCAAGGAGGTTGTCATTTTTTATGGTAGACAAAGCAAAAGTAGAACAGGCGATCCGTCTTCTTCTCGAAGGGATCGGTGAAAATCCTGACCGTGAAGGACTTAAAGATACACCAGACCGTATCGCACGTATGTGCACCGAAATCTACGGTGGTCTGGACGAAGAAGCTGACCAGCATCTTCTGAAACAGTTCCAGGTAGAGAACAACGAGATGGTTCTCGAAAAGGACATCACTTTTTATTCCATGTGCGAACATCATCTGATGCCATTTTACGGCAAGGCACACATTGCCTATATCCCGAATGGCAAAGTAACCGGTCTCAGCAAGCTCGCCCGTACTGTAGACGTTTATGCAAGAAGACCGCAGATCCAGGAACGACTGACTGTTCAGATCGCAGATGCCCTGGATCGTGTTCTTGAACCAAAGGGAGTTATGGTCATGCTTGAAGCAGAACACACCTGCATGACAATGCGCGGAATCAAGAAACCAGGCAGCAAGACCATGACCGTTATCACCAGAGGCGAATTCAAGAATAATATCGAACTCCAGAAACAGTTCCTCGCCATGGTAAAAGACTGATGGAGCCAGCGATGAAAAGAGTCCAGGAAATCTGGGAACACCCCCTCTATCAGCAGAATCTTAAGGAACTGACCCAACTTGAGGCAGACCGTATATTCTGCCGGCACACCCCGGAGCATTTCCTTGATGTAGCACGTCTTGCTTACATATTTTCACTGGAACGTGGAATTTCCTGTCCCCGTGAACTTATTTACTGCACTGCCCTTCTCCATGATATCGGCCGTGCAGAACAGTATACTGTCGGGACACCTCACGACGAGGCAGGTGCCCGCATTGCAGAAACGATCCTTTCTGACCTTGACTTCTCTTCCGAAGAAAAAGAAGCGATCCTCTCTGCGATCCGCGAGCACCGTTCTTCCAGTGATGAGGTTCCAGTGCTCAGCCAGCTCATCTACGAAGCTGACAAAAAATCCAGGAATTGTTTTCTCTGTGTGGCAGAACCAGAATGCTACTGGTCCCCGCAGAAAAAAAATATGACAATTCAATACTAAAGGAGAACCTGTCATGAAAATAGGAAATCGTGAATTCGATGTAACTAACAGAACATATATCATGGGAATCCTCAACGTAACACCGGATTCCTTCTCAGACGGCGGCAAATGGAACACCATGGATCACGCCCTCAAGCACGCAGAAGCCATGATCGCTGACGGTGCGGATATTCTGGATGTCGGCGGCGAGTCTACCCGTCCGGGCCATACACCGGTCAGTGCAGAGGAAGAAGCTGCCCGTGTCGTTCCAGTCATCGAGGCACTCCGCAAGCATTTCGACGTGCCGATCTCCGTTGACACTTACAAAGGAAGCGTTGCTGATGTCGCTGTTCAGGCAGGCGCAGACCTTGTAAACGATGTCTGGGGACTCAAATACGACCCGGAAATGGCCGGTGTCATCGCAAAGCACGACGCTGCCTGCTGCCTGATGCACAATAAGGCAAACACAGAATACAATAACTTCCTTATTGATATGCTTGCAGAGACACAGGAATGTGTCAACATCGCAAGAAAAGCCGGCATCAAAGATGAGCGCATCATCCTCGACCCGGGTGTAGGCTTCGGCAAAACTTACGAGATGAACCTGGAGACCATGAACCATCTGGAACTTTTCCAGCACCTTGGATTCCCGGTACTGCTCGGAACTTCCCGCAAGTCCATGATCGGTCTTGCTCTGGATCTCCCGGTTGACCAGCGTGTAGAAGGTACCATTGCCACTTCCGTCATCGGCGTTATGAAGGGCTGTGCTTTCGTCCGCGTCCACGATGTCAAAGAAAACAAACGTGCCGTACTGATGACTGAAGCAATTCTTGGAAGGAACATAAAATAATGGATAAGATCGAGATCAGAAACCTTGAGATTTTTGCAAACCACGGAGTATTTCCGGAGGAAAATGTACTCGGACAGAAATTTGTCGTATCTGCGACTCTTTACACAGATACCCGAAAGGCCGGCCTGACCGATGAGCTGACAGCCTCCATCCATTACGGAGAAGTCAGCCACATGATCACGAAGTTCGCCAAAGAGCACACC
>NZ_FR886767.1:2883-25974 GCF_000436615.1 Blautia sp. CAG:237 | reverse complement strand
CAAAGAGCACACCTACAAACTTCTCGAAGCTCTCGCCGAAAATCTCTGCCAGATGCTCCTTTCGGAACTGCCCTTATTAAAAAAGATCACACTCCGCATCGAGAAACCATGGGCTCCTGTAGGGCTTCCGCTCGATACCGTTGCCGTTGAGATCACCAGAAGCTGGCACACTGCCTATGTAGCTTTCGGCTCCAACCTCGGGGACAAAAAGAAATACCTGAATAACGGGATCCAGGGACTCAAAGATACACCAGGCTGCGAAGTGGAAGCTGTGTCCAAATATCTGGTCACAGAACCTTACGGTGGTGTAGAACAGGATGAATTTCTGAATGGAGTCCTGAGACTCCGTACACTCCTGACTCCGGAAGAACTGCTCGACAGACTTCATGAACTGGAGGCAGAAGCCAACCGCGAACGCCTGATCCACTGGGGGCCACGTACCCTGGATCTTGACATTCTCTTTTATGACAATGAGATCATCGACACTCCGGATCTTCACATTCCGCATATCGACATGCAAAACCGTGATTTTGTGCTGAAACCGATGGATGAGATCGCACCATACTACCGTCATCCGGTACTGAACAAAACCATCCACCAGCTTCTCGATGAACTTCTCGCCAAATAAAGCTTTCAGACCTTCTGAGTCCGGAGTCATACTCCAAGGCTCAGAAGGTTTTTTGCTTCTTTCAGACGTTCGTAGAACTGTGCATAGAAGTCCTGTGATTCTTCATACGGTTTCGTATAGAAACGGCTGATCACATACATATTCAGGTTTCTGATCAGTTCCGTGTCCTCTGTCTGATAAAAAACTTCCTGCACATCCAAAAGGAACTGATGCCAGTCCCAGACAAATTTCTCGTACTGCCGAAGATCCGGTGTGTCGATCCATTTCTTTACTTTGATCTTGGAGCGGTTTTTCTTCGCACATTCATGGATCTGGATGATATACTTAAAGCCATCTTCTGTATAATATCTTCCAAGTGGAAACAGGCGGCAGAATCCCGGACGGATCGCATGCACAGAACATCTGCCCTCTTCATTTAAGAACACACAGCTCTCTTCTTTTCCCTTCATCATCAGATGTGGAAGGATATTTCCGTCAGATACGCCAAGTTCCAGAACTATCCCGATCAGTTCCTGTGGCTGTTTTCCAAGTCCTCTTGACAGACGACAGACATCATACGGATCCAGGATCACAGAATCTCCCATTCCCTTGCAGCAGTCGCAGCATCCCTTACAATCCTGACAGTCTGCCTTTACCATATCATTTGCATCATATAATCTTCCATCTGAAATCTCTTCCAGAGTTACCTCACGCCGCATATTTCTACCCCTTTTCTTCTATAATAAGTAAATATTGTTTTTAATCGTTGCAAGCCTTATGATACAGGACTATAATAGGGATTGTCAATCATCAAGAAAAATGGAGGAAACACAAAATGCGATCTCTCGCAATCTACCTGAGAAACTACAAGAAAGAAAGCATCCTTGCACCTTTCTTCAAATTTCTGGAAGTTGTGTTTGACCTGCTTGTTCCGGTAGTCATCGCCCAGATCATCGATGTGGGTATCGCAGGAAATGACCGTCATTACATTATCGAACGGTTTTTTATCCTTGTCCTGATGGCTGCTGCCGGACTTACAGTCAGCATCACAGCCCAGTTTTTTGCTGCAAAGGCCAGCGTTGGATTTGCCACAGAACTCCGTCAGGCTGTCTATGACCATGTGCAGAAACTTTCTTACATGGAACTCGACACCCTCGGAACAGACACTCTAATCACCCGCCTTACCGACGATATCAACCAGGTACAGAATGGTGTAAATATGGGACTTCGTCTTCTTCTTCGAAGCCCGTTTATCGTACTCGGCTCCATGGTCATGGCATTCACCATCAACTTCCGCTGTGCCCTGGTCTTCGCCGTTGCGATCCCATTCCTGTTTCTGGTCGTTTTTGTGATCATGTATCTCAGTATCCCGCTTTTCCGCAAGGTACAGAGCCGTCTGGATACCGTCACAAGACTGACCAGGGAAAACCTCACCGGTGTACGCGTCATCCGTGCATTCTGCCGCGAAAAAGAATCCGTACAGGAATTTGACGAGAGCAACGAACAGCTCACTAAATTAAATGAATTCGTCGGCAGACTTTCTGCCCTTCTCAATCCGGTGACTTACGTACTCATCAACATCGCGACTGTCATCCTGATCAGCAACGCCGGTCTCCAGGTAAACCTTGGAAACATGCAGCAGGGTGAGGTCGTAGCGCTCTACAACTATATGGCACAGATGATCGTCGAGCTTATCAAACTGGCTTCCCTGATCATCACCCTCAACAAATCCGCAGCCTGTGCAGGCCGTGTGGCAGATATCCTCAAAGTAAAAACTTCCATGGAGTACCCGGCAGCTTCCGCTGCTCAGACTTCCGGCAAAAATGCCCTCGAATTCGAGAACGTTACTTTTGCCTATGCAGGTTCCAGCGAACCAAGCCTTTCCGATATCAGCTTCTCTGTCAAAAAAGGCCAGACAGTTGGTATCATCGGCGGTACCGGAAGCGGTAAATCCACACTTGTCAATCTGATTGCACGTTTCTATGATGCGACACAGGGTACTGTCCGTATTGATGGACAGGATATCCGCAGTTACAGCCAGCAGGATCTCCGTGAAAAGATCGGTGTTGTACCACAGCGTGCAGCACTCTTTAAAGGAACGATCCGCGAAAACATGAAATGGGGACGCGACGATGCCACAGATGCAGAGATCTGGGATGCACTCACTACTGCCCAGGCGCGTGAGATCGTTGAAGGCAAGGACGGCCAGCTTGATTTCAAACTGGAACAGAATGGCCGCAACCTTTCCGGCGGACAGAAACAGCGTCTCACCATCGCGCGTGCCGTTGTCAAGAAACCAGAATTCCTGATCCTGGACGACAGTGCCAGTGCACTTGACTTTGCGACAGATGCAGCACTTCGTAAATCCCTGCATCAGTTGAGCGGCAATGTCACCACCTTCCTGGTATCTCAGCGAGCTGCCAGCATCCGTCAGGCAGACCTGATCCTCGTTCTGAACGATGGTGAGCTTGTCGGCAAAGGCATTCATGATGACCTGATCCGCTCCTGCGAGATCTACCGAGAGATCTACTTCTCCCAGTTCCCTGAAGAACGGGCAAAATATGATTCTTCAAAAACTGCCGTTTCCGGCAATGCTGCGGAGGTGACCTTATCATGAGTACAAAAAACAAACAGCAGTCAAATGCAAACAGCACAGAAACTTTGTGGAAGGTACTCCGTTTCATTGGAAGATACCGTCTGCTCCTGATCCTCAGTATCATCCTTGCCGCAGTCTCCGTAGTCCTTCAGCTCTACGTACCGGTACTGTTTGGTGACGCGATCGACCAGGTCGTTGCAGAACATCAGGTAAACTTCCAGGGGATGTGGTATTACCTTTCCAGGATCCTTGTCATGGTCGTTGTATCCAGTCTTGCTACCTGGATCATGAACATCATCAACAACCGTATGACTTTCCGTACCGTGCAGGACATCCGTGCCAAAGCGATCCGTCACATCCAGAAGCTTCCGCTTTCCTATCTGGACGGACACAGTACCGGAGATATCATCAGCCGTGTCATTGCAGATACGGATATCCTTTCCGACGGTCTTCTGCTTGGATTTACACAGCTTTTTTCCGGTATCGTGACGATCATCGGTACTCTGATCTTCATGTTCTCCAAGAACTTCTGGATCACACTGATGGTCATTGTCCTGACACCGCTCAGCTTCTTTGTGGCAAAATTCATTTCCTCACGTTCTTTCCATATGTTCCGGAAACAGAGTGATGCCCGCGGCCGTCAGACTGCTCTCATCGAGGAAATGATCGGAAACCAGAAGATTGTTCAGGCATTTGGTTACGAGGACAAATCCTCTGCCCGCTTTGCCGAGATCAACCAGGAATTAAAGGAATGCAGCCAGAAAGCTATCTTCTACAGCAGTCTGACCAACCCATCTACCCGTTTCGTAAACAATGTCATCTACGCAGGTGTAGCTCTGGTCGGTGCCTTTATGATTCCTGGCGGTGCTCTGACTGTCGGCGGACTTTCTGTACTGCTCTCCTATGCGAACCAGTACATGAAACCATTCAATGATATCAGTTCCGTTATCACAGAACTTCAGAACGCACTTGCCTGCGCCACCAGAATCTTCGCACTTCTGGAAGAAGAACCGGAAAGCAAAGATCCTGAGGAAACGATTTCCGATGTTAAAGGTGAAGTCGATATCGACAATGTCAGCTTCCGCTATGTTCCGGACAAGAAGCTTATCGAAGACTTCAATCTCCATGCAGAGCCTGGTAAACGTATCGCGATCGTCGGACCGACCGGATGTGGTAAAACTACTTTTATCAACCTGCTGATGAGATTTTATGATGTGACCGGAGGAACCATTTCCATCGACGGACATCCGATCAACGAGATCTCCCGCCATTCCTTACGAAGCAGCTTCGGTATGGTCCTTCAGGAAACCTGGATCAAAAACGGCACTGTCCGTGACAATATCAACATCGGCAAACCGGATGCCACTGACGAAGAGATCATCGAGGCAGCAAAGCGTTCCCACAGCTGGGAATTCATCCGCCGTCTCCCGGACAAGCTGGATACCATGCTCAAAGAAGACAGCTTAAGCCAGGGTGAAAAGCAGCTTCTGTGCATCACCCGTGTCATGCTCTGCCTGCCGCCTATGCTGATCCTGGATGAAGCGACATCAAGCATCGATACACGAACCGAACTCATGGTTCAGGAAGCGTTTGACCGTCTGATGGAGGGTCGTACCAGCTTCATCGTTGCACACCGTCTGTCCACGATCCGAAATGCAGATGAAATCCTCGTCATGAAAGACGGAAGCATCATCGAACAGGGCTCTCACGAAGAACTGATGGCAAAAGGCGGATTCTACCAGAATCTTTATAACAGCCAGTTTGTCAAAGTTGCTGAATGATCCTGGATCTTTCGTAAAGATCAATGAATGCACCGCCGGTGTTTCCTCAATATGCAATATCAAAAAATCCTGCCGGACCAGAAAGGTATTCCTCTCTGCTGTGGCAGGATTTTTGTTTGTTATTGATATTATTATTTCTCTTTCTGTGATGCCAGATATTCTTCTGTCAGGGCAACTGCATCGCGGATGCAGTCCGGGCAGGCACGGAGAATTTTGCCGGTCTCTACGCCTTTGAGGTCACGGCAGAGATAGGAGCCGTTCTGCTCTGCAAATTTGTTGATGTAGGCTTTGACTTTCTTGTAGGTATCGCCCTTGGTCATCTTGCCTTTCTCCGGATCTCCCACACTGTTCTGCAGTCCGATCACCATCATCATTCCTGACAGCGCACCGCACATATCCATGATCCCCATTCCGAAACCAAATCCTTCTGCGATCTTGAACATCTCTTCTCTGTCCACTCCAAACTCCTCACAGAATGAACATGCAACTGCCTGTGCACAGTTATATCCCTGATCGTGAAATGCGATCGCCTGTTCTGCTTTTGTACTCATTTAAAAAAATTCCTCCTGGTATTATTTTTTTGAAAAAAAGTGTTTCAAAAACACATACATCACAATGATAAACGCACTGATATACCCCAGTGCTCCCAACGCCGGGATCCCCCACAGCTTTGGCTTCATATCTGTCGTACAGATAATACTGGAACTGATCAGAAGTGCCATCACCCACAGTCCCATAACGATATTTCGCACCAGCCTTCGGAGCAGTCTGGAAAGATCATCTGCCACATGGAGATCCAGATTGATCTTCGTCTGTCCCTTCATACAGCCCTGCAGAAAATCTGCCGCAAGCGACGGAACTTCGATGGATTTCTTGAAGGACCGGTAGATGTTTTTGGTATTTGCCCTGAGCTCCTTCTTCCAGTTTCCCTCGCCAAAAAATTCTTCTTTGATGCGGGCTGCCGCAATCTGGACCATATTGATCTCCGGACTGATGTCTGCAAGGACTCCTTCTACATGAGTCAGACCCCGCGCCAGCATGGTAAGTCCGTGAGGCATCATGATCTTGTTTTCCTTCATGACCTCCATGAGATCTACCATGACCTCTGCAAGATCGATATTTCCGATATCTGCAGTTCCATATTTCTCCATCAGATCCTGGATATCCTGATAGAGCTTGCTGTGGTCGGGTTTGCCCTTGAATTCTCCAAGTGCCAGAACTGCATCCTGGATCTTTCCGATATCATTCAGTGCCACGCCTTCCACAGCCTGGCTGATCAGTTCTCTGTCTCTCTCCGTGAGCCTTCCCATCATTCCCATATCGATCCAGACGATCTTGCCGCCCCGGATCCGCACATTGCCAGGATGAGGATCCGCATGGAAAAAGCCATCCTCGATCACCTGCTTGATGAAGTTGTCCACAAATTTGCTTCCGATTTCATTCAGGTCATAGCCGTTCTGCAGAAGTTTTTCTTTATCGTTGATCGCGATCCCGTCAATATATTCCATGACCAGTACATGCGTCGTTGTATATTCTCGATACAGGATCGGCGTTTTTACAAAGGCAACGCCCTTGTTCTTTTTGGCAAACTCGGAAATGTTGGCGGCTTCTGTCAGGAAGTTCATCTCCTCCTGTGTCACTGTCCACAGTTCGCTTAAGACCATGTTCAGGTCAACGGCACCCTTGATGCTGACCGGCGGCATCAGCCGCACTGCCTTGTGCATCAGGCCAATGTCCCTTGCCATCGTCTCGTAGATTCCCTTGCGCTGTACTTTGACGACAACTTCCTCACCTGTTTTGAGTGTTGCCCGGTGAACCTGTGCAATGGATGCGGAACCGAGTGGTCGCTCCTGGATCTCTTTGAATTCTGCCTGCCAGGGACATCCCATCGACTCTTCCAGAACCTCGATCACCTCCGAAAAAGGCATCGGCGGTACATCGGAGCACAGTTTCATCAGCTCATCGCAGTAACGCTTGGGAAGGATATCTGAACGAAGTGACATAAGCTGACCCAACTTGATATAAGTTGGGCCCAGATCTTCCAGTATAAGACGAAGTTTCTCCGGAGAGACGCCTCGCGTGATAGAATGTTTCTTCAGAACAGCTGTGATTTCTTTGAGGCGCTCTCCGTAACCGTCTTTCTGCTCTGCTTCATTGTCTGGTCTGCTCATTTGCTGCTCCGTTTCTGTTGTTTATTCTTCCGTTGTTTCCTGTGCCGGCTCTTCAGCTGCTGCAGGAGCTTCTTCCTTTGGAGCTTCCTCGGCTTTTGGTTCTTCCTCTGCCTTTGGTGCTTCCATCTTGAGGATCTGCTCTTTGAGTTCTGCAAGCTGCTCCGGTGAAAGTTTGGCAAGGGTATCCTTGATGTCTTCCTTCGGTGCTTCCGGTGCAGGTGTTGTCTTGGTCTTGATTGTTTCTTTGATGTTGTGTTTCAGTTCCTGATTCAGAACCTTGCCCTGCTCTACGGTAAGTTCACCTTTCTTAACCAGCTCGTCCAGGATCTCCTTGGATTTCTCTGCTGTCACTGCAACAGTACCTACGCCTGCGAGTAAAAGTTTTTTAAGTCCGTTTCCTAATTCCATAATATATATCTCCTTTCATAAAATCTTATCATTTTTAAAGCTGCTTCAGAAACAAAAGCCCTTTCGGTACAAAGATCAGAAGTCCGACGATCGCTGCCATGATCGCTGCAATCAGGACTGCTCCTGCTGCCGTATCCTTGGCGATCTTTGCAAGCGGATGACACTCGGTGGTCACGAGATCTACCACAGCCTCAACTGCTGTGTTGACCAGTTCCAGTGCCATCACAAGCCCGAACAGCCCAAGACAGATGCACCATTCTGTGATCGAAAGTCCCAGGATCCATCCGGCGATCACGACAAGAGCCGCGACTGCAATATGTATCTTCATATTTCTTTCATTTCTGATGCAAGTAAAAATCCCTTCAAAAGCATAACTAAAGCTCTTGTGCAGCGGATCCTTCTTTCTGCCTGCCATTCTGCTCACCTGCCTTTTGTCTTCTATATACGGATTGTTCCGCAGCAAGCTGCGCAATTCGTTTAGTTATATTATAACAGAATTGTCCTAAAACAACCATAGTTCTGTGCAAATTTTCACATTAATATATATTTTTTGCATTTAATCACATGCTTGTCAAAATCTCTCTTGACAGTCCGGCATAAAAAGTGATACTTTACTACTGTAAAATTTCCAATCAAAAAACCAAATGACGAGGTATGAGAAGATGCAGGAATTAAAACCAATCAAAGAAGGTAAAGTACGTGAGATTTATGACAATGGCGACAGCCTGATCATGGTTGCCACCGACCGTATCAGTTGTTTCGATGTGATCCTGAACAATGAAGTCACCAAAAAAGGCACTGTACTGACACAGATGTCCAAATTCTGGTTCGATCTGACAGAGGATATTCTGCCCAACCATATGATTTCTGTCGATGTAAAGGATATGCCGGAATTTTTCCAGCAGGAGAAATACGAAGGCAAATCCATGATGTGCCGTAAGCTCAACATGCTCCCGATCGAGTGTATCGTCCGTGGCTATATCACCGGAAGCGGCTGGGCAAGCTACAAAGAAAACGGCACTGTCTGTGGTATCAAACTTCCGGAAGGTTTAAAGGAATCCGACAAGCTGCCTGAACCGATCTACACACCATCCACCAAGGCTGAGATCGGTGACCACGACGAGAACATCTCCTTCGAGCAGAGCATTGACCACCTGGAGAAATACTTCCCGGGCAGAGGACGCGAGCTTGCAGAAAAACTTCGTGACAATACCATCGCATTATATAAAAAATGTGCAGAATATGCACTGAGCAAGGGAATCATCATTGCAGACACCAAATTCGAATTCGGTCTTGACGAGGACGGAAACATGGTGATCGGTGATGAGATGCTCACTCCTGACAGCTCCCGTTTCTGGCCATTAGAAGGCTATGAACCAGGACATGGACAGCCATCCTTCGACAAACAGTTCGCACGTGACTGGCTGACCTCCCATCCGGGAAATGACTGGACACTTCCGCAGGAGATCGTTGACAAGACTATCGCCAAATATCTCCAGGCATACAAGATGCTGACTGGCAAAGAACTTGCATAATCTATGCCTTACAACTGCCCACCTCTGACAGGCTGGGCAGTTTTTTGCGTTCTTGCTCTTTTATAAAAACTTGCCAAAGCTATGAAAACAGTATATAATAAATGCATATTTTTACCATTAAGGTATTTATTCTATCAAAACACCAAAGGAGTGAACATTTAAAGTGGACATACGTGACACTTACCAATTTATCGTACTTGCTGTTTTGCTGGCACTCTCTGCTTTCTTCTCTTCTATTGAGACAGCATTGATGTCTGTAAACAGGATCCGGCTTCGTACCCTGTCAGATGACGGCAACAAACGAGCAGCTCTTGCCCTGGACATTCTGGAGAACAAGACCCCCAAGATGCTCAGCGCGATCCTGATTGGTAACAACATCGTAAACGTATATGCATCATCGCTTGCAACTACACTTGCATATCACCTGGGAGGCTACATGGTCAGCATTGCGACGCTGGCTCTGACGGTTGCGATCCTGGTATTCGGAGAGATCACACCAAAAAACTATGCAACACTTAATTCCGAAAAGCTTACCCTGCGTTATATCACTGTCATTCATTTTCTGATGACTCTCATGACACCCGTGATCTTTGTGATCAATCTGATATCCAGATTTTTCCTGTACATCCTGCATGTGGATCCGGATGCTGTCAACAAAGCCATGACCGAGGAAGAGCTCCGTACCATCGTGGATGTCAGTCATGAGGACGGTGTCATTGAATCCGACGAGAAAAAAATGATCTACAATGTTTTCGATCTCGGAGATGCAGATGCCAAGGACATCATGGTTCCCCGTGTCAATGTAACATTTGCCAACGTAAACAATACTTACGAAGAACTGATCGATATTTTCCGAACCGACAGATTTACCCGTCTTCCGGTTTATGAGGACACACAGGATAATATCGTTGGTATCATCAATATGAAGGATCTTCTTCTTTACAATCAGGATGATCCTTTTGATATCCGGAACTTTCTCCGTAAGCCGCATTTTACCTATGAATACAAGGATATCTCTGATCTTCTCGTTGAGATGAGGGAATCCACGTTCAATATCGCTATCGTTCTCGATGAATACGGCGAAATGACCGGTCTCATCACCCTGGAGGATATCCTTGAGGAGATCGTCGGTGAGATCCACGACGAATACGACGAGAACGAGGATGAACTTATCAAGAAGATTTCCGATCGGGAATACATTGTAGAGGGTTCCATGAGCCTTGACGATGTCAACGATCATCTTCATACGGAATTTACTTCCGAGGACTATGACTCTCTCGGAGGTCTGATCATCGAATATCTTGACCGTCTCCCGGAGGACGGCGATGAGGTTGTCACCGCTGACAATGTCCGGCTGGTTGTCGACAAGCTTGACAAGAACCGTATCGAACGGGTACATGTCTATCTTCCAGAACCTGCTGTTGAAGATGCAGAGGAACCTGACGAAAGCAAAGAATCCTGATTATCCTAATAGTAAAGCCCGCTCCGGCAATCACAGTAATTGATTCTGCCGGAAACGGGCTTTTCTTATTATATTGCAATGGGACATGCCAGTTTTTTTCTCTAATCTATCAGATCGTTCTGGAACCGTGACAGATGCTCATACGGAAGGATCAGTCTTCCCCTGTACAGGCCGCATCCGTCATTGATCAGGCTGTTGTTCACTGCTGCAAACATATTGACATCAAGCTTCGAAAGTTCCAGTTTCTGAAGACGCATCCCTCTTTCATACGCCTCATCAAAATAAATGCACTCTCCCTCCGGGATCGCATCTCTCCTTGCTCTCGCCTCGTCCTGTCCTTTCTCATAGCCAAGATGGTTTGCCGGTCCGATCTCAGCCACATCGTCCATGGACTTTGTCCGGAGCTGGACCTCCATAAAACATCTGGAACTGTTATCATACAATGTGATATGTAGTGATCGATAATCCTGCGGCGTTTTTCCTGCAACATAGTCGCGGTAATATGGACGGACCTCATCATTCAGAAACTCTGACGGACTCTCCATGATCCCTCTCGCTGACTCTACCGTAAATCCACGTTCTTCCAGAAAGGCCGGAAGTACATTTGCAATCTCATAGAGATACTTCTCTTCTACTTTTTCTCTGTCCTGCTCGCTCTTGAGATGGCATCTCGGCATGGAGATCACAATCCGGTAAGCGATCAGGTCACGAAAACAGGTCAGGCGGTTTTTGATCTCGGAAACGGATGGATAAGTTCCATGTTCCATATGATAATCATAAATATATTCTACAATATAACCGTTGAATTTCTCCTCCGCACGGATCAGGGATTTGATCCTGCCCTTGAACGTAAACGCCAGAAACGGATACTCCCTCGCCATATACTTATAAAATTCCCGAATCTTCTGAGACTGCGCAGTAAGGAAATCATTATGTTCCAGAAGCTCCGTGATCTGCAGCAAAAAATTACAATGCGCCAGATCGATCTCATTCCTGCTCTTCCGCGCATCCCTGCGGAGATCCCCCGAATAATTATGAAGGATCCGCAGAAGCGTATCTCCTGAATATAGGTAATCGTTTAATGTGATCATAGTTTGTGCCCCCTCTGTTTTATCAGCCGTTGGATCTTTTATTGTTATTTTCTCTCAAGCAGCACACAATTCTCGCAATGCTCGGTCGCCGGGAACATGTCTACGGGGATGACGCGGCGGGCTTTGTAGCCGTGTTTGGTGAGGTATTTGAGGTCTCGTGCGAGGGTTGTCGGGTCGCAGGAGACGTAGACGATCTTCTTTGGGTGCAGGGTGATCACGGAAGAGAGGAACTTCTCGTCGCTTCCGCTTCTCGGCGGGTCCATGAAGACAACGTCTGCGCTTTCTCCGGCGTCTGCCATCTGGCGCATGAAAACGCCTGCATCGTTGTTGTAGAAACGGACATTTTTGATTCCGTTGCGTTTCGCATTTGCGATCGCATCACGCACGGCGTCGGAATTCAGTTCCACGCTGATGACTTCTTTTGCCTTGTCGCTGGCGATCAGACCGATGGTTCCGATTCCGCAGTATGCATCAATCACGCGCTCTTTGCCGGTAAGTCCTGCCAGTTCGATTGCTTTGCCGTACAGTTTCTCTGTCTGAACCGGATTGACCTGATAGAAAGATTTGGAGGAAATACGGAAAGTCTTTCCGCGGAGTTCATCTTCGATATAACCCTTTCCATAAAGAACCGTTTCCTTCTCGCCAAGGATCATGCTTGTCTTTTGTCCGTTTACATTGAGAACGATCGTCGTGATCTCCGGATGAAGCTTACGCAGTGCCTTGACAAAGTTATTCTTGGATGGCAGGATCGGTGATCCGAGCACGAGAACTACCATGATCTGTCCGCTGTGATATCCTGTGCGGATCAGCACGTGACGGAACAGGCCGTATCCCGTATCTTCATTATAAGTCTTGATCTTGAAGGATTTCAGAAGCCCGCGGATATCACGGATGATCGCATCGGCTCTCTGGTCTTCGATCAGACATTCATCGACCGGCACAATAAAATGTGTTCCCTCCTGGTAGATTCCTGAAATCACAGTGCCATCTTTCTTATGACCAAAAACTGCATGGACTTTGTTTCTGTAATGGAAAGGATCGTCCATTCCAATGATCTTCTCCACCTGACAGTATGGCTTCAGAAGTTTCGCAACCTGTGTCTGTTTTTTCTTTAACTGCTGCTCATACGGCATGTCAAGAAGCTGACATCCGCCGCATTTGCCATGCACTGGACAGAGTGATTTTCCGGCAGACTTTGCCTTGTAATTTTTCTTATTGTTTTTGAATTTCTTTTCTGATGTCATTTATACTCCTTCTCCGTTGAATTCCGGTATAAAACTTTCTTTTGCCGTCTCACCCTCCTGGATAAAACAATTCGTCACTCCAAGAGAGATCGCATGGTCGAGCAGACGGTCATACTCTCTGTCCGTAACTTTTCTGGATAACTGCGGATCGTCTTTCATCGCCGGCATCGGCGTGTACTGGCTCATCAGGCTGATATAGATCTGGTCACCATAAGTCCCATATAAATATTCCAGTACCTTTTTGGAATTCCGTACATGTCCCGGCAAAAGCAGATGACGCACGATCACACCTTTTTTCATCATTCCCCGCTCATCAAACTCCGGCATTCCGACCTGACGAACCATTTCTTCCAGTGCTTTCATAGCAACTTCCGGATAATCCTTTGCATGTGAATATTTCCCCGCAAGGTCAGCCTCCAGATATTTAAGATCCGGAAGATAAATATCGACCAGCCCCTCCAGATACCGCAGCATCTCGGCTTTTTCATATCCACTGCTGTTGTACACCACCGGGATCGTAAGCCCCTGCTCTTTCGCAAGGATCAGTGCTTCCCGCACCTGCGGCAGAAAATGTCCCGCCGTCACCAGATTGATATTGTTTGCCTTCTGTACCTGCAGATCCAGAAAAAGTTCTGCAAGGTACTCCACTGTGATCACCTTACCGCTCTGCCCTTTGGAAATCGTCCGGTTCTGGCAGAACGCACATCCCAGGGAACAGCCGGAAAAAAACACCGCCCCGGAGCCTTCTTTTCCTGAAATACACGGTTCTTCCCACATATGAAGGGCGGCCCGTGCTACCATGATCCCTGCATCCACGCCGCAGAATCCCTTCTGGCCCGCCAGGCGATCCACGCCGCAGTTTCTCGGACAGAGATGGCAGTCCTTCAGCATTGTCTGTAATTCTTCCTGCATAAAATTTCTTCTTTCTTTTTAACTCCCCCTATTCTACCAAAAAAGAACCCAAAATCCAAGTTATTCGTTGACAAATTCTGTTGCTTCCCGTATAATTATCATAAATTTTCAAATATCTTTAAATGCAGTGACGGGAAGCAGTACATGATTTCAGTATGCCCAGAGAGAAGGTGGCTGGTGTGAACCTTCGTGACAGAATTATGGAAGTAGTCCCCGAGCAGTGAACTGAACCATGATCTTATCTGGATCATACAGTAGGCTTCAACGTAGTTTCCACGTTACAGGAAAGCAGTATGATCATGTACTGGCAGAGAGAGAGTATTCTCTGAAATCAGGTGGTACCACGGATTTATCCGTCCTGAGCATATATTATATGCTTGGGACTTTTTTTATGGTATCAGAATCTTTTTTATCAAAGGAGGGGTTTTATTTGAAACAGATTTCAGGAAACAAGCTTTTAGTAAAAGCCTTAAAAGAAGAAGGTGTTGAAACTTTATTCGGATATCCTGGTGCATGCACCATCGATATCAGTGACGAATTATACAGACAGAACGGGATCGACATTATCCTTCCGCGCCATGAACAGGCACTTGTCCATGAAGCAGATGCCTATGCAAGAACTACCGGCAAAGTCGGCGTATGTCTTGTAACCAGCGGTCCTGGTGCTACCAACCTTGTCACCGGACTTGCAACTGCCAACTATGACAGCGTTCCTCTCGTATGTTTTACCGGCCAGGTTGCCAGACATCTGATCGGAAACGACGCTTTCCAGGAAGTTGACATCGTAGGGATCACCCGCAGCATCACCAAATACGGCGTGACCGTCCGCAACCGTGAGGATCTCGGCCGCATCATCAAAGAAGCTTTTTATATCGCAAGAACCGGCCGTCCGGGACCTGTTCTTATCGACCTTCCTAAGGACGTCATGGCAGAACTTGGAAGCGCAGAATATCCTAAGAGTGTAAATATCCGCGGCTACAAACCAAACACCAGCGTTCACATGGGCCAGCTCAAAAAAGCCCTCAAGATGCTTCAGAAAGCCAAGAAGCCTCTGTTCCTCGCAGGCGGCGGTGTAAATATCGCTCACGCAAACGAGATTTTTACCACTGTAGTTGAGAAAACACAGGTTCCAGTCGTTACAACTGTCATGGGACGTGGCGCGATCTCCACAAAGCACCCGTTATTCATCGGAAACCTTGGAATGCATGGTTCCTATGCTGCAAACATGGCAGTCAGCAACTGTGATCTCCTGTTCTCCATCGGAACCCGTTTCAACGACCGTATCACCGGCAAGCTCCACGAGTTTGCACCGAACGCACAGATCGTTCACATTGATATTGATACTGCATCTATTTCCAGAAACATCCACGTAGATGTTCCGATCGTTGCCGATGCCAAAGAAGCGATCACAAAAATGGCTGAATACGTTACCGACTGCGGTACCAAAAAATGGCTTTCCGAAATCGAAGGATGGAAGAACGAACATCCACTTACCATGAAAAATCGCCCGCTTATGGGACCTCTTGATATTTTTGCAGCGATCAACGAACAGTTTGATGACGCGATCATCGTCACCGACGTTGGACAGCACCAGATGCTTACTTCTCAGTTTGTCGATATCACTGAGAAACGTCAGCTCATCATGTCCGGCGGTCTCGGCACCATGGGCTATGGCCTTCCTGGCGCGATCGGTGCACAGATCGGAAATCCGGATACTCCTGTCATCTCCATCTCCGGTGACGGCGGTGTACAGATGAACATTCAGGAACTCGCAACTGCAGTTCTGGAAGAATTACCGATCATCTGCTGTATCTTCAACAACACTTACCTTGGAATGGTACGCCAGTGGCAGAAATTATTCTACGGCAAACGTTACGCAATGACCAACTTAAGAGCCGGTGCCCTCTCTCGCCGTACTGACGGTGAAGAATATCCGGAATACACACCGGACTTCGTCAAACTCGCCGAAAGCTATGGTGCCAAAGGCATCCGCGTCTCCAAACGTGAAGAAATCGCCGCTGCTTTTGAAGAAGCAAAGAAAAATAAGAAAAGACCTACGATCATCGAGTTTCTGATCGATCCGGAGGAAATGGTCTATCCTATGATCAAACCAGGCGGAACACTTGCAGATATGATCATGGATTGTTAGGAGGTATCAGGATATGGATAAAGGAATGAAAACAAGATGGATCTCTCTCTATGTAGAAAACCAGGTAGGTGTACTCTCCAAGATCTCCGGGCTTTTTTCCGGAAAGTCCTATAACCTGGACAGTCTTACCGTTGGAACCACTGAGGATCCTACAATCTCCAGAATGACGATCGCAACTGTCAGCGACGACGAAACATTTGAACAGATCAAAAAGCAGTTAAACCGCATGGTCGAAGTCATCAAAGTCATTGACTTTACAGATATCTTCGTCCGCATGAAAGAGATTCTTTACATCAAAGTCAAGAAATGCTCCGCAGCAGACAAGGTGGAACTTTTCCAGATCGCAGAGACCTTCAAGGCAAGAGTCATCGATTATGGCAAAGACAGCCTTCTTCTTGAGTTTGTCCAGACTGCAACCAAAAACGATGCCGTTGTCAAATTGATCAAAGAAGAATTCAAGTACATCGAAGTCGTTCGCGGCGGAAGTGTCGGAATTGAGTCCATCAGCATGATGGAACGATAAATTAACAGGCAGTGCTGATCTTGTCCCCGTCTTTTATGACCGGTTACTGTACAAGATCAAATGCTGCCTGTTTTTTACACTGTTTAACTTTTTTAATATGCCAGTTCCTGCATCAGTTCATGAACGGTCGTCATCTCATGGATCCTTCCGACATTCGCTCCACAGAAGATCAGACCCTTATCAAGATTTCCCTTCACCGCCTCGATCAGTGCTTTTGTGATGCAGTACGGGACTTTGCGCGGGTCACATTTTTCCAGACAATTGTAGCATTTACGGATCGGCTCTCTTCCTGCTTCCAGGTGCCGGATAAATTCATTTCGAAGCGCACGCCCCGGCATTCCCACCGGGCTCTGCACGATCTGGATATCAGATGTCTCCGCCTCAATGTATGCTCTCTTGTATGCCTCAGAAGCATCACACTCCTCTGTTGCCACAAATCTGCTTGCGATCTGCACACCATCTGCGCCGAGTTCCATCACATGATCAATATCTGCCCGGTCAAAAACCCCTCCCGCAACGATCACCGGGATCTTTCTGTCAAATTTCTCTTCGTATTCCTTTTTGCATTCGATGATCCTGCAGATTTCTTCATCAAAATCCAACGCATTTATATCTGCCAGCTGCTCCCTGGAAAATCCAAGATGTCCCCCTGCTTTCGGTCCTTCGATCACAATAAAATCTGCTGTCCTGTCGTATCTGTGTGCCCACATTTTGAGTATCAGATTCGCCGCACGCCTGGAAGAAACGATTGGTGCGATCTTCGTTCCTGATTCTTCACTCACCAGTTTCGGAAGATCCATCGGAAGTCCCGCTCCGCTGATGATCACATCTGCGCCTGCTTTCACCGATTCCCGGACATGTTCCTCATAATGTTTCAATGCCACCATGATATTGACCCCGACAAGTCCTCTGCCGCCCGCGATTTCTTTTGCTTTCTTTACATGCTTCCCTATCGCGATACGGTTACATTTTGCCTGATCTTGCTCAAATCCCTCTTCATCATATCCAATCTGTGCCGTCGAGATCACCCCAACGCCGCCCTCTCGCGCTACCGCTCCGGCAAGACTGCTCCGGCTGATCCCGACTCCCATACCGCCCTGGATGATCGGAAGCTGCGCCGTCTTTTCTCCAATGCGAAGTTCTTTGAGTGTACTTTTATCTGTATTCATCCTGATTTCTCCCATCTATCATTTATTTTGATTATCAAACTATTTGATAGTATACTCTTTCGTAATTGTGATGTCAATGTATTGCTGAATCTTTTTCTAGTTTATATAGTTTTTATTACTACTTATGTTTTTATTAAAAATCATTGGACAAATCAGACTCTTTTTACTAAAATAGCTTCATACTATACAGACTGACAAAGAGGAAGTTTTTTATGAACTATCAGGATGGATTTGAATTTGAACACCGCTGCGCGGCATTTCTCAAAACCAAGGGCTATCGCAAAGTAAGCGTTACACCACCAAGCGGCGACCAGGGGATTGATGTGATCGCATACAAATCAGGGGTGAAATACGGCATACAGTGTAAATATTATTCTGCTCCAGTCGGAAACAAGGCGGTACAGGAAGCATACAGCGGGGCTCGCTTCTATGACTGTGACCGTGCTGTGGTCATGACAAACCATACCTTCACAAAAGCTGCAAGAGAACTCGCCGATAAACTGGAAGTAGAATTATGGGAGCATTGTTCACCTGGCAGAGAAACAGGAAAATTCCGCAAACTGATCCATGCTTTTCTGTTTCTTTTTCTTCTGGCAGGAATTGCTGCGGGTGCTTCCATGCAGATTTTTCAGTATCCAAAACCGTCTCTTCTGAACTATCTGGATGTTTTTCTGGCGGTCACTGCCTCCCTTTTGGGTATCTTCGGATGGCGTTTTTTGTCACTGAACCTGCTTTCCGGAGCTTTGTATCTGATCCTGTTTTTCCTGCTTCTGTTTTCCGGGGCAGCAAAGATCCTTCCTTCTGAGGTTCTTCCGGTATTTTTGCTCCCGGCAGTCCTTCTCTCCGGACATGCCATTTTTTTGCAGCGGCAAAAAAGCTCTGACAGCGACGGCCAGGATTCCACTGACCATCAGAGGACTTTATCAAACCAGAATACCGGCAAAGCCTACACCAGACTTCTCTCTCAGGGGCTTCGCTCCAAAGTGCAGTTTCTGTCCTCTGAGGAAGCCGACTACGGAGAAAAATTTCTTTATCACATAGACGAATGCTCTGCCAAAGATCTTGCTCTCCTCGAAAAAGAAATGAACCGCTCCATGAAAGACCACTACCGCCTTCAGAGAATCAACAATTCTCAGTTTTATCTGCACCGCATCCCCAAAAAGAACAAAAAAAATCAGGACAGTTCCGACTGAAAACTGTCCTAATTTTTTTATTTGTGGTCTTTGCCATTTGTGCCAAAGATCTTTCTCATATTTACATTCATGATAAAATAATACATCACGATCAGAAGGCCGCCCGCAAGCACCCAGGCTGCCGGACCTGCCAGACAGACACCCGGATAGCTTCTCTTTGCCCCGGCGATCACCGCTACAACGCCTCGTCCGATCAGCTCTGCGACACCCGCCATCATCGGAAGGAGTCCATAGCCAAGTCCCTGAATACCATTTCGGTAAATATTTACCACTGCCAGCGGAATAAAGAAAATCCCGATACATTTCAGATAAATATCTACGGAATTCATAATGATATCAACATCTTCTGATACAAAAAGATAGGTCATATATTTGCCGACAGTCATGATAAATCCTGCTGCCACGAAGGAATATACAACACCAATAACCGTACATGCCTTGAATCCTTCACGGATACGCTTCACAGAACCGGCGCCCATATTCTGGGCTGCATAAGTTGCCATCGTCGTTCCCATTGCCACATATGCCTGTGTTACCACCTGCTCGATCTTGCCTGCTGCCGTGTACGCTGCAACCAGTGTTGATCCGAGGATATTTAAGGAAGACTGCACCATCATGGTACCGATCGCTGTGATCGAATACTGCAGTGCCATCGGAACTCCGATCCGAAGCTGGTTTTTGTAGATCGTACTTCCAACATCCAGATCTTCACGCTTCAAATGAAGAATCGGAATCTTCGCAATGATATAAAACAGGCAGAGGATTCCGGAAACGCCCTGTGCAATAACCGTCGCAACTGCGGCTCCCTTCGCGCCCATCCCGAATCCTACGATAAACACAAGATCCAGGACAATGTTCAAAAGTGCGCTTATAATAAGAAATACAAGCGGAAGCTTACTGTTTCCAAGCGCCCTGAGGATACTGGACAGAAGATTATAAAGCATCTGTGCCAGGATTCCGCCGCTGACGATCATTATGTACGAATATGCGTCCGCAAAAATATCCGATGGCGTATTCATAAGGATCAGAAGCGGTTTCATAAATACCATAAACAGTATCGTCAGAAGTGCTCCGACTACAAAAGAAAGGATCCCTGCTCCCGCTACTGTCTTTCGCATGCCCTTCATATCACCGGCTCCGAATTTCTGCGCCGTGAGGACAGTAAAACCAGCCGTCATTCCCACGACAAAACCATAGATCAGAAACATGATCGTTCCCGTGCTGCCGACCGCCGCCAGAGCCTTGTTTCCGACAAACTTACCAACGATCACAGCATCTGCCATATTGTAAAACTGCTGAAATACATTACCGATAAAAATCGGCAGGGTAAAGCCAAAAATAATCTTCATCGGATTTCCGACAGTCATATCATTCTGTGCTGATTTCATTTCTACACTCCTTATTTTTTCTTTAATCGAATGCATATTATATACTGCTTTTTGGTATTCGTAAACCCGTTTTTTTGATTATTTTTGAAAATATTTCTGTCTGTTTTTCGTCAGTTTTACTCTTCGCTTCGCATCTCTGCCTAGATCTCATCTTCGCAGGTCGCCATCGCCTCAAGAGTCATGGTCAGAAGCTTCGGAAGTTCCCATCCAAGCTGCTCTGCCCCGCGCTCGATGACCTCTCTGGAACATCCTGCCGCAAAACCTTTGCTCTTGTATTTTTTCTTGAAGGATTTAAATTCCATGTCCTTTGTACTCTTGGACGGACGCATCAGAGCGACTGCCCAGATCAGCCCTGTAAGCTCATCTGCCGCGAAGAGGACTTTTTCCATTTCGTGCTCTGGTTTTACATCGATCGTTGCCCCGCATCCAACAGTGATCCCATAAAAATTCCTCCTGCTACACATTTTAATTTCTATTAATATACTACTTTACTATGTTGAAGTCAATTTTGTGTTTTCCTGTTTACAGGATTGTTTCTGTCCTGTTATAATAGAAATAAAACATCTGTGGAATTTCGTATCATCTTCCCCTTTTGTAAAACTGAAATGAGGTATTTTCATGAGCAAGCCCAGACATGCAGACAAAGATTCTGCTCCCACATCTTCTGGTTCAAAGCAGATCCATCATCTGTCCAATTATATCTTTTTATTTCTGCTGGCTGTATTTCTTATCGCAGTTTATACTTTTCTACTGCAAAAAAGCTACAGTACCAGCACTCTGGAGGCAAACGTTGACCAGAATATCACTTGTTCCGATGCCATCCACAAACTTGTTTCCAACACTTTTACCAGGGACGACTTTACGGACATCAACACGGTTGATGATATGTCCTCTGAGCGGTATCAGACACTTCAAACTACTTTGAACCAGATCCGAAGCCTGAATTCCACCCGATATCTCTACACTGCCAAAAGCAACTCTGAGGGAAAACTGATCTATCTGGTCGATGGCCTCGATCTTGATACCTCTGATTTTGCTTATCCGGGAACCTACATAAAGGATGAAATGATTCCCTACATTAATTCTACACTGTCAGGCAAAACCATTTATTCGCAGGAGACCATTGACACCACATGGGGACATATCTTCACAGCATGCTATCCCGTCAAGGCAACCGATGGCTCCAACGAGATCATCGGCGCACTCTGCATCGAAATGGACATGGAATCTGCCTATACTTTTCTGAGCAAAAGCAGCCGGAATTCTCTCCAGATCGCAATCGCCGCAGCCATCATTGCACTGCTTCTGCTTGTCTGTGTTTATCACATTCTGCAGAACCAGAGGGCGAAGGACAGGGAACAGCAGATGCTCCTCAGGAATTCTGCCGCTGCCGCCGAAGCTGCAAACAAGGCAAAATCCGCATTCCTCTTTAATATGTCACACGACATCCGGACTCCTATGAATGCGATCATCGGCTACGCAGGGCTTTCCCGGAATCATCTGCATGAACCAGACAAATTAAGCGAGTATCTTTCCAACATCCGCACCTGCGGACAAAAAATGCTCTCCATCATTGACAACATCCTGGAGATTGCCCGGATTGAAAACAACCAGATCCTTCTCGAAGAAAGCATCTGCAACATTGAAGAAAGTTTTGACTCCTGCATCGTCATGTTCAATACGGCAGTTCAGGAAAAGCACCAGACTATTACCGTACATAAGCAGGTTGCAAATCCTTATGTCTATATTGACAGTTCCCATCTGTCCGAGATTGTACTCAATGTTATCAGCAATGCCATCAAATACACCGGGCAGAATGGAAAAATCGACTGCTGTCTTACTCAGAAGCCGCATGAAGATGCCGACTGGTGTTACATGGAAATCTCTATTGCTGACAATGGTATCGGTATGTCCGAGGAATTCCAGGCACATATTTTTGAATCCTTTTCACGTGAACGTTCTTCTACCATAAGTGGTATCGAAGGCACCGGTCTTGGCATGGGTATCGTAAAAAATCTGGTAGACCTGATGCATGGAACGATCGAGATCCAGAGCAGTCCGGGAAAAGGCTCCACTTTTACGATCTGTATTCCATGCCGCACTGCACGCAAAGAAGAGGCTGAGCCAAGGAAATCCTCATCCGACCGCCCACAGAAAACTCTTGCAGGAAAAAGGATCCTTCTTGCTGAGGATAATGATCTGAATGCTGAGATCGCCATCGAACTTCTCAGTGAAGAAGGTCTGCTTGTCGACCGTGTCAGCAACGGCGTTGCCTGTGTGGAAAAACTCGAGAAAGCAGCACCTGATTTTTATGATCTGATCCTCATGGATATTCAGATGCCCGTCATGAACGGATATGACGCCACCCGCAAGATCCGACAGTTAGAGGATCCATTCCGTTCCAGCATTCCGATCATCGCCATGACTGCCAATGCTTTTGCCGAAGACCGTCAGAAAGCGCTCTTTGTCGGAATGAACGACCATGTCGCCAAACCTGTTGATATGAATGTCCTGATTCCTGTATTGGAAAAACATATACGAACCAAAAAAGAAAATTAAGTCAGAAATCCCCATCCGGTCAGTATCAGGCTGACATTGGATGGGGATTTTGTTTGCTTTTTTATTTAAACCCACTAATCTGTGACCAGGCTTCTTTGAGCCGGTCCAGGGAATAGCCTGCATTGGCAGGGCTGGTTGACGGAAGCTTATGTGCCTCGATGCCATTTACCGGGTAAATATATTTACAGTACAGCTCGTACGCCTTGCCGCCATTCGTATAGATTGCCTGGATGTCAGCAGTGTCCAGTATTTCGGACAGATCATTTGGGACCACATCGCGGATGCTCGCATCGGAAGAGCCCT
>NZ_FR886767.1:0-2857 GCF_000436615.1 Blautia sp. CAG:237 | reverse complement strand
AAGAGCCCTCGATCTCACAGCTCTGGATCACATCCCACACGGCAATATGATGCTCAAGGAGCATTGCTTTCTTTTCTTCTATCGTCTGCGGCACCTCACATCCCAGAATCCCTGCAAGCACTTTCCAGAACCGGTTCTGCTTATGTCCGTAAAAAAACTTCTGCTCCCTGGACTTCACTGACGGAAAACTCCCAAGTATCAATATCCGTGAGTGTTCGTCGTATACAGGGTCTATTGTATGTTCCATAATTTCTTTATCCTCTTTTCTTCCGTTTCACCTTCCACGGCCTGTTCTTACCGTGCCATCCATGTTCTTCCCAGTAGCCATAATCCGGCTCGAACTTCCAGAATGCTTTGTGCATCCAGCGTATCATCGAAAACCACATGCGGGTCTTGAGTGTTGGTTTGAATGGGGCATGATTTTTTCGGATCTTTGCTGCCATCCGGTCGGTCTCCTGGTGGATCTTCTTCTGGATATCTTCCGGGATCTCGGATGACTTCGCTGCCCTGACAGCAAATCCCATGCGGTAGATCCGCGGATAGCCCCAGAAAAACATACTGTGGTAAAGATCCTTCGTCGTGCTCGCCATGCCACCGCCGGCAGCTGTCGCAATCGCCACGCCCTGCTTCTGGAAGGCACGTGCATCCGGCCGGTGCACCATCCATCTCGTACCAAAATGATCCAGAAAGGCCATCATCTGCCCGGTCGCATGATACACATATACCGGGCTTGCCAGAATTACTACATCCGCCTCATCCATCGCATCCATAAGAGGCTTGAGCTTCTTATAATGCGGGCAATGTGTCAGGTCCTTGTTAAAACACGTCCAGCATCCGAGACATGGTTCATCAAAATCACGCGGCAGGAAAAATTCCGTCACCTCCCCGCCGATCTTTTCCGCAAGTTCATGCGCAATCATATACGTATTCCCCTTATGGTTCTGACCATGTATAACTGTAATTTTCACAGTATCGTTTCCTTTCCTGTTATATCTCTTCTATCTACTTTATGCATCCCTGCGCTTACAATACTCCATGATCTTCCTCATCAGCAGCTTTGCATCGAGGGGCTTGGCGATATGTTCATTCATTCCTGCTTCCCTGGTCTGCTGACGGTCCTCGTTAAAAGATTATACTCTGCTACTTTTCTCTCTACCGTTTTTTCATACAGTGATATCTGGCGGTTCAAAAAAGCATATGCCGATTTCAGCAGTCTGTATTCCTTTTCTCCATGTTCCATATCTATATCCCCGTGCTTCTTTTATTTTTGTATTTTATTTCCCGTCAATCTCCAGCATCAGATATTCTGATCTGCATCCTGTTTTGAACTTGATCGCCCAGTCTGAGATTCCTGACGTTACGATAAAGTTTGTACTGCCTCTTTTTTCGTATCCGTAAACCCGGTCATCCGGGGCCAGATCTGTGTGGTTCTCGATCGTCATAAGCGGAAAAAGCTGTCCGCCGTGAGTATGCCCGGAAAGCACCAGATCAACGCCCGCCTTTGCCTGTGCCTCATAATCCTGTGGCTGATGATCCAGAACGATAGAAAACTTGCCCGGATCCAGATCAGCTGTCAGTTCTTCCATCGTCTCACGGCCTCCTGCATAATCCTCAGACTTGTCCTGTCTTCCTTCGTCGTATCATCATCCACAAAATCGCCAACGATCAGTACAACATCCGGATTCTGTGCTTCAATGGTCTTCATATGTTCCGCAAAACCTTCTCCATGAAATGTCGTTCCTGTATGTGAATCGGAAAAAACTGCCACCTTAAGATTCCTGACTTCTTTATCTGTCTGTATCTCATACTTCTTCTCCCACACATGATGTGCCTGATACCAGCCTGCTGCAAGATAACATACAGTAAAAACGATCGCCACGATCCCGGCATAATATTTTGCAAATGTCTTTTTGCGTATCTTTGTGATCAGGGCAAAAATCGCTTCGCTGACCATCCAGAATACGATCAGATGCAGAATACACACAATAGCATTCATAGAACCCCACGCCATCCAGATAACTGCGGTATAAACTACAGCAATCAGAAGTCCTGTCAGTGTGCTGAATCCTTTTTTGCCTTTTGTTATTTTTCTGATAAATGCAAATTTCCCAATCCTGTTCGCAAGATACAAAATCCCTGCAAAAGACAAAACTGCCAGGACGATCATCAAAATAAGCCACATATTCATAATCCTTATCGCCCTTTTTCTTCCTGTGTTATTTCCCATTGTACAGGAAAAAAGCTGCTCTGCCTACTATCAGTATTATCTCAGGGCTTTCATTTTTTACACTTTTGTAATGTAACGGGCCGCCACGAAACCATAATATTTGTTCACGATCCGAACATAATACCAGGCTGTGCCGTCGTCGGCTTTGATCGTATTGCACACGTCAACAAGATTGTGCTGTGCAAGAAGCGGATACTTCTTGATCCTTGGATACTCTGTACCTGCCCAGGAGCGCACATTGAGTTCTGCTGTATTCACCATTCCCACCCACTTTGGAGTCTTGTCAAGATGGATTGCTGTTTCTGTGGATCTCTGGTCGGAGGCAGTGCCATAATCAATCCATACATACCCGTCAATCGCCGGATCTGTACGTTTGTATTTTTTATTGCGGCATGACCCGCCATTGGCTACAACACCTGGTGTACTGGATGTATTTCCCTCGTTTGTATAAATATAAATGTCATCATATTTCGTAACGGATCCAATATGTGCCCCATTTCGGAACACGACCAGCGCACCCTTCTTCGGCGTACTATGCCAGGTTCCTTTTTGTTTCGCATGCCGCGTCACACTCCGACAGTTATAAAAACCACCACCCATGATCTGCAGTGCCCTCGCCAGGCCAAATAT
>NZ_FR886766.1:38250-43372 GCF_000436615.1 Blautia sp. CAG:237 | reverse complement strand
GTAACAGGTCTAGAAGATAAAGTAACAGGTCTAGAAGACAAAGTGACAGGCCTAGAGAATAAAGTAACAGGTCTTGAAGACAGGATGACAGGCTTTGAGGACAGGATGACAGGTCTTGAGAACAAAGTAACAGGTCTAGAAGATGGACAACAGAATATTCTTCAGCAGATAGATGAAAAGATAACAGCATCAGAAGAAAGAATGATGCAGAAAATGGACGAGAAACTCACTCATTCTGAAAATCTTATCCTTCATGAACTGGACAGAGTACAGGAGCATCTGGAAACAGATGTTCAGAAAGTAGAGAGAAATCTGGAAGAGTTACAGCAGTACTACAGAATCACAAAACTTGAGAACGACAACACTTCATTACTTCTCAAAATGTACAATAACATGCAGAAAGAGATTGAAGAACTCAAAGCGAAAATAGCATAAATATGAAAGTCTCTCAGAGAGCTGATCTGGGAGACTTTTTGAGGTACAGGATGAATACAGAAAAAAGATATTACAACATAGAATTTCTCCGCTTCGCGTTTGCCATATGCATCGTATATTTCCATCTGCTCCATTCTTTTATGATGGACTATACAGGCAACGCGGACCTTTATATCCGGCTGGCGGAGCAGTCGAAGTATGCGAAGTATATTGTGGAGTGTTTCTTTATCATATCGGGATATTTTCTTTATCATACGATACAGAGACATCCGGAGATGACCACGCAGGGATTTATCATGCGAAGGATAATCCGTCTGTGGCCGGTGCTGGCGTGTTCGATCATGATCTCGGCGGTGTTTTTTGGAAAATCGATCTATGCGTCCTTTGTGGATTTGTTGTTTTTGCAGTCCAGCGGGCTGGCGACGGACTGGCAGGGACTGAACTGGTATGTGTCGGCATTTTTTGTGGTGGAGATTTTTTATTTTGTGCTGTATAAATGCTTTCGGAACTCGGCAAAGATGAAGCTTCTGATCTGCATGCTGATCTATTTTGGTTATGAGATCAACATCAATGCCATGGACGGCGGTTTCGGACGTAAGATGTTCCATGGAATCATCAACCTTGGCATGGCACGCGCAGTCGCCGGGATCGGCCTTGGATATCTGTTTGCGATAGAGTGGGCAAATTTTACAGCGACATGGAAAAAACAAAAACAGGTACAGGAAAGGACGGGCGGTATAGAAGTCTGGCTGATCAGAGTATTGGAGATTCTGACGTTGTCGATGCTTCTGATAGACTTTTTTTGCAGTTCAAAAGCATATGATAATCAGTTTATTGTGATAATTCTGTTTCCGGTATTTTTTGCCTGTCTGCTGACAAGAAGAGGCGTTTTTTCGGAGCTGACAGATCACAAAATGATAGGTCTTCCTGGAAGATATGCTTATTCCATTTATGTTATGCAGGAAGCTGTATTCGCAGTATTAAAAAGGACACTCTGGAAAAATACGATATTTCTTCATGATTATCCTGTGCCGGCGCTTACAGTCTCAATTCTGGTGACAATAATGGCAGGTATAGTGACTTATCATCTGGTAGAACGACCGGCTACGAAGGTACTGAAGAAAAGATTACAGGTTTATATATAAAAATCCTGTCATCTCAGAAGCTTGAAGCTTTAGAGATGACAGGATTTGTTTTATTTTTTATCAGTCTCTCTGGAAAAGATCCCGGCTGTAGACTTTGTCCTTTACTTCGTCCAGGCAGGAATTATAACGGTTGGCGATGATACAGTCGCACTGCTGTTTGAATTCATCCAGATCGTTTACGATTTTGCTTCCGAAAAATGTAGAACCATTTTCGAGAGTTGGTTCATAAATGATCACGGTTGCTCCTTTCGCCTTAATTCTCTTCATGACACCCTGGATAGAGGACTGACGGAAGTTATCAGAATTGGATTTCATAGTCAGACGGTAAACACCGATGGTAACAGGCTTTTCCATGGAGGAATTGAAAGTATTTCCCTCATCATAGGCGTAATAACCGGCTTTCTGGAGGACACGGTCAGCGATGAAGTCTTTACGGGTACGATTACTTTCGACAATAGCGCTCATCATATTCTGTGGAACATTATTGTAATTGGCGAGAAGCTGCTTCGTATCCTTCGGCAGACAATAACCGCCGTAACCAAAGGAAGGGTTATTGTAGTGAGTACCGATACGTGGGTCAAGGCAGACACCCTGGATGATATCTTGTGTGTTGAGTCCCTTCATTTCAGCGTAAGTGTCAAGTTCGTTGAAATAAGATACACGGAGCGCAAGATAAGTATTGGCAAACAGCTTGACAGCCTCAGCTTCTGCAAATCCCATAAATAAGGTATCGATATTTTCCTTGAGAGCACCCTCCTGCAGAAGTGCTGCAAAGTTCTGAGAAGCCTGTACAAGAGCCGGATCTTCCGGATTGGTGGATACAATGATACGACTTGGATACAGGTTGTCGTATAAAGCCTTGGATTCACGAAGAAATTCCGGGCTGAAGATGATTTTTGAGGTGTGATATTTTTTGCGGACAGATTCCGTATAGCCGACAGGGATGGTGGATTTGATAACCATGATGGCGTCAGGATTAACTTTGAGCACCAGTTCGATCACGGCTTCTACGGCAGAAGTGTCAAAATAGTTTTTCTGGCTGTCATAGTTGGTAGGTGCGGCAATTACGACATAGTCCGCATTTTTGTAGGCAGAAATTCCATCCAGCGTAGCGGTAAGATCCAGGTCTTTTTCTGCAAGGTATTTCTCAATATATTCATCCTGAATAGGAGATTTGCGCTGATTGATCAGATCCACTTTTTCCGGGATGATGTCAACGGCTGTTACATGGTTATGCTGGGCAAGAAGAGTGGCAATGGAAAGGCCTACATATCCGGTACCTGCAACTGCGATGTTGAGTGGAGATGGAGAGCCAAGTCTGGTTGAAGAAGCTTCTGTAAATACATCAGAAGGTTCAAATCCAAGTACCTCGGCCAGATTTTCCAGCTGACTGATAGATGGAACAAAATCCTTCTTTTCAAGGCGGGAGATTAATGCGCGGTTGATACCGGTAGCAAGAGAAAGATCCTGCTGAGTCATATTTTTCTGCTGGCGTTTATCGGATACCAGATTTGAAAGTAAAGTCATTGATAATTTTTTCATGAAAATGCTCCTTAGAATGTTCGCTTAAATAACAATAATATGTTGATAAGATGATAATATCATAGAAAAAACAGGAAATCAAGAAAAAATATAGCACAAAGTGTTATTTTAAATAACACTTTGTGCCGGGCGATAATTATGATATTGCAATCAGAAGAAGCTCCTGCGTTTCTTTAAAGATAATGTGTGCGAAACGATGGACAACTGGCAGGATGTTCCGGATGAAGAAGTAACAGCCGGAAAAGATGACTCCGCACGGAGACTTTTGAATCTGACAGGCTGACTGTCACAGACCATATAGAACAGCAGAGTACTTTGTCCATGAAGAAAGCGCAGAGGAATTTTTACTTCGAAATCCAAAAACTGTGACAGAAGTGTTCCGTCAAATACAAAATCAGAAGATGTATTTGCTGACCAGTCACAGTAAAAAATACGGGCTTTCAGCATGTGGCGCTGCAACTGTACATAAAGTGCAGACGGATATGGAAATCTGCTGTTGAATTTTACAGATCCTGTAATCCTCAGATCTTTTCCTGAAATTTCAGCATGAAATAATTTCAGAAGATAGGATGAGGCAGGATAAAGCTTCAAATTCCCATACTGAAAAAAAAGATCTTCTGGTGCATGCGTCAGGGTGCCATTTCCTTTTTTGAAAGAGATGATATAGTCTTTCTGTTCGCGGGAAAGATTTTTCTGTTCCAGAATGATCTTATCGTCGATGGATTGCAGCAGTTCCTTAAGGAGTGTCCGGAATTCCAGATGTTCAGCCGTAGTCAGGACAGATTCCGGTATTTCAGGCACGCCGAACCGGCTCTGGAGATCATACATGACATTATACTGGACAAAAAATGGAATTTTACCATATTTTTGGCGGGCAGAGTGAAGTGCCCACTGAAGATAATTTTTCAGACAGTCAAGATACCATTCTCTGTGTAGTTTTGTGCCATTCAGAGCAGAATTCTGTGTGTTTCGAAAACGATAATAATAGCAGCCGGAAGGGACAATTCCATAGTATGGGTGATCGAGCAGAAGCTGCATGATCACTTTTGCATCTTCTGCATAGCGCAGAGAAGTATCAAAAGAATGATCGTTAAGTACATTATGCTTTATAAAGGAAGAAGCAATAGACATCTGTACATAGGAGTACTGGACATTCAGATCAATGATCTGATCTTTGCCGTCCCGGTATTTATAGTTGAGCCGATGGGCGTTTTCCTTTTTTTCAAAAAACTGTATCGGAACAGATACAAGACTGATCTGATCATCAACAGTGGAAAAAAAGTTGTATACAGCAGAAAGCGTATTTGGAGAAAGTTTGTCGTCTCCGTCCAGGAAATTCAGGTACTTTCCGGATGCAAGTGCAATTCCGGCATTCCTGGCAGAAGCAGCACCTCCGTTTGGTTTGTGCAGCACTTTAATATTATATGGATATAATGCCTGATAATGGTCACAGATTTCACCGGAAGAATCTGTAGATCCATCGTCAACAAGAATAAGTTCAACAGATTCTTTAAAACCAATATCCTGACAGAGAATACTTTCGACAGCTCCAGAAAGATAGGAAGCTACATTGTATACGGCAGTAATGATTGAAAATTTAAAAGGATATGTTCTTGAATCGTGATTCATGGTATGATCTCCTTGCCTAAGAATATGTGTATCATATCATAAAATGTCGAGTCTGGTCAGGAAATTATAAAAACATAAAATATATTTAATATTGTTGATATATTTATAAATAAATTGTAATATGAGAAATGAATTTGCTAAAAGCATACAGACTATGTTATACTATGCGTATCATGTACAGTAAAAGCGAGGAAACAATCTATGAAAGATGTGGGCGGAAGGGATAAGGGAACGGAGATATCCGTTATTATTCCTGTTTATAATGTCGAAAAATATATAGACCAGTGTCTGGACAGCCTGCAGTCGCAGACATTTGATAACTTTGAGGTACTCTGTGTAGATGATGGTTCGGATGATCAGACTAGGGAAAG
>NZ_FR886766.1:0-38220 GCF_000436615.1 Blautia sp. CAG:237 | reverse complement strand
AGGGAAAGAATCCGGGAGCATGGGAAAGCAGATTCAAGGATCCGTCTGATCGAAATGCCGCATTGCGGTCTGGCAGGAGTTATGCGAAATGAAGGAATCCGACAGGCGAAGGGAGAATACTGCCTGTTTCTTGATGGAGATGATTTCTTTGAACCGGAAATGCTGGAGCACAGCCTGAGGAAAGCAAGAGAGGATGATGCAGATATCTGTATGTTTGATGCGCGCATGTACTATGAGGCAACAAAAACATACAAAAAAAGCAATGTTATTCTCAAGACGGAGTATATCCCGGAGCAGATACCTTTTGAGGGGAAATCTTTTCCGTATATTTTCAATATAGGAACGGGATGTCCATGGACAAAGCTGATCAGAAAAAGTCTGATCGATGAAAATTATATAGAGTTTATGGCTCTGCCGAGATTTAATGATGTATACTTTGTATTTCTGACACTGGCACTTGCGAAGCGTGTTACCATTCTTCAGGAGGTACTGGTAAATTACAGACAGATTCCGACCAGTCTTCAGGCGAATAACACAAAGACTCCGTGGGACTGGTACGATTCCCTTAAGACGTTGAGAGAGAAACTGCTGGAACTTGGAATTTACAGTGAAGTAGAAACCAGTTTCCGAAACCTTGCGTTTGGTGTAAGTATCTATAATCTGTGTTCGTTGAAATCAGGAGAATCTTTCTGTCAGGTATATGACCGTATGAAGGCAGAATTTTTTGAGGAATTTGACCTGGCAGATTTCAGGGAAGAAGAGTGTTATTCCTATAATGCCCAGAAATATCAGATTTATCAGAATATGATGAAGTGTACAGCGGGAGAGTATCTGTTTCTGGAAGTACAGAAATTAAAACAGGAAAAGTCCTATTGGGTGACCAGAGCCAAAAATGCAGAGAAAGAAAATAAAAAGTATTCTCTGAAAAAACTGGCCATCAGGGTGGCGCATAAAATCAGAAAACAGCTAGGGTAGAGGACTTGAAGACTTGGAGGAAGATGATATGTGTACGAAAATTTCGATAATTGTTCCTGTGTATGATTCTATGTCTGATATGGAAACAATTCTGGAATCTATAGATAAACAGAGTTTTAAAGAAAGAGAAGTTATTCTTGTTAATCTGGGAAACTCAAAGAGAGCGCTGGATAAAACAAAGCAGCATTCAGATATCACACTGAAACAGCATATTGAAGAAACAGATAATTTCTTCGAAGAAATTCAGGGCAAATTTATAATATTCTGGAACTCATCTCTTTCATATGAAGAGCAGTTCTTAGAGACAATGATGCGTGCTGCGGCGAAATATGAAAAAGCGGGTGCCATTGTCTGCAACAGAAATCAGGAAGTCCAGTTTTCTGTGTCAGAACAGTCGAGTCAGATTCTGGAACTGGCAGGGATTTCTCTGTATGATATCCTGTTAAGGAAAGATACAGCCATAAAGATGATGTGGCACCATGGATTATCGGAACAGGCAATGGCAGGACTGGCGCTGGCAGTTGCTGAAACAGTAGTTCTTCTCGACAGGAAACTGATCGCAGACAGGAGCGAAAAACAGGATGCTGCGATAGCTGAATCAGTAAATTCCCTGATGGAAAATGCGTTTGCGCTGAGAGAAGAATTGAAGCGCAGAGAATTATTTCAGGATTTGGAAAGAAATTTTGTTAATATAACACTTCGAAACTATTTTAGTATGTTAGAGAGAATTTCTGATAAAGAAATTTTTGTCAGGAGCTGCTGCAAGACTGAGTTATATGAACTGGGTATCGGAGGACATACACGGCAGTATTTTTATGCTCCGGAGGATTTTGATAAACTTCTGGAACTCCTGGAAAAGCCATCAGAGGAACTTTGGGAAAGACGGGCTCTCAAAAAAGCAGAAAAACAGAAACAGGTTTTAGTTGATCTGAAAGACTGGAGTCCCTCAGGAAATGCTGTAGAGAATGTCAAAGTTACAGTAATCATTCCGTTTTACAATGTAGAAAACTATCTGAGAGAATGCCTGGAATCAGTTACAACACAGACATTTCAAAATCTTGAGATCTTGTGTGTGGATAATGCATCCACAGACAGATCTCTGGATATCGCAGAGAAATTTGCGCAAAAAGATCCGCGTATCTGTATATTGAGAGAGGAAGCTCCGGGCGCATCTGCTGCCAGAAACAGGGCACTGGAGAAAGCATCCGGAAAATACATTTATTTTCTGGACAGCGATGACATTTTAAAACAGAAGACACTTGAATTCTGTGTAGCCATGGCTGAACAGGAAGAATTGGATATGGTTCTTTTCAGTGCAGAAGAATTTTATGAAAATGAATCGTTACAGCGGGATCAGAAGCAGTTTTCCGGTTATTATAATCGCTACGGAGATTACAGTGGCTGCATGACAGGAAAAGAGTTTTTTGCAAAAGCAGTATCTTATGGAGAATATAAACCTGCGGTTTACCTGTGCCTGATGAGAAGAGATATTCTGGAAAAAAAGGGTATCCGATTTATTGAGGGAATTGTATGTGAAGATAATATTTTTACAATTCAATGTCTTACAGAAGCAAAGAAAGTACGCTATGTAAATGGGAATTTTTACAGACGCCGCTTAAGGGAAAAATCTGTTATGACAGGAAGCAGCGGTCTGCGTCTGGCATATTCGTATTATGTGGTTTTGAAATCACTGGGACATTATATCGAAGAGGAGAAATTTGACAGGGAGTACTGCGATGTTCTGCTGAGACAGATGGACAGAATGAGAGACAATGCATGCAGAGCAATCTGGCAAATGGACTTTTGTGAAATCGAACAGGAAATTTCAGAAAATCTGACGGCAGAGTGGATAGATTTTTATTTCTATGTATACAGTATAAAAAATATAAAGGCGTTAAATGAAAAGAACTACAGGAAATTAAAGAAAATCAGCGAAAACGAAAAAGTAATAAAATTAAAAGCGCTGTATCAGAGAGATAAACAGGATAATAAAAATAAAGAACTCAGAGCTGAAATCAAAGAGCTTAAATGTGAGATTGAAGATTTCCAGAAAGAAATGAAAAAATACCAGTTACTGAAAGCTGAACATAATACTCTGAAAGAACAGCATGAAACTCTGAAAAGCAGAATGTCAGGTGTGTTAACCAGCTGGTCATATAAACTTGGAAGGGGAATCACTGCAATCCCGAGAAAAATAAGATGTATCATAAAAAAATAATATAAAGATAAGGAATGGAGAAAAAGAAATGGCAAAAGTATCAATTATTGTTCCAACCTATAATGTGGAAATGTATCTGGATGAATGTCTGGAGAGTCTTCAGAGACAGACGCTGAAAGACATTGAAATTATCTGTGTTAATGATGGCTCAAAAGACAGTTCTCTTGAGATTATAAAGAGATATGCAGCAGGAGATTCAAGGTTTGTTGTGATTGACAAGGAAAACGGTGGTTATGGAAAAGCCATGAACGTTGGACTGGATAAGGCAACAGGGGAATATATTGGAATTGTTGAGCCAGATGATTTTGTTCCGCTTTATATGTATGAAGATCTGTATAATGTGGCGGCAAAGAACGAACTTGATTTTGTAAAAGCTGATTTTTACAGATTTACCAGAAACGATGAAAATGGAAATATGAATCTGGTATATAATCATCTGGACAAAACAGCAGAATGGTATAATAAAGTATTTAATCCAAGCCAGGAACCGGAAACACTTCGTTTTATTATGAATACATGGAGCGGCATTTATCGAAGAGATTTCCTGGAACAGCATCATATCAGACATAATGAGACACCAGGTGCTTCTTTCCAGGATAATGGATTTTATTTTCAGACATTCATTTATGCCCAGCGTGCGATGATTCTGGATAAACCATATTATATGAACCGTCGTGACAACCCGAATTCATCTGTAAACAATAAAGAAAAAGTTTATTGTACCAATATAGAATATGATTATATCAAGGATATCCTCATGAGGGATCCGGAAATCTGGAATCGCTTTAAATATATGTATTCACTCAAAAAACTTCATAACTATAATTTTACATTGGGACGAATCGGTGATGAGTTCAAGAGGGAATATATACAGCGGATCAGCAGGGAATTTCGCAGAGCCAGAGACAATGGTGAACTTAAAGAAAGTGTGTTTGGAGTAAGAGAATGGGAAAACCTGCAGTTTATGATCAAGGATCCGGACGGATTTTATGAGAAATTTTATCTGCAGAGTAAAAAAGAGCGTATTTTAGAAAAAAGAGTAAAGGAACTTGAAAACTCCACAACACTGCGTGTTGGAAGAATAGTTATGTATGTTCCGATTAAAATAAAAAGAATGTTAAAAAAACTCAGAAAATAAGCAGGTGATAATAATGGAGAATATAAAAGTTTCTGTTATACTTCCGGTATACAATGTGGAAAAGTATCTGAAACAATGTCTTGACACGATTGTCGGTCAGACATTAAAAGAAATTGAAATTCTGTGTGTGGACGATGGCTCTACAGATGACTCTGTTCAGATATTGAAAGAATATGAACAAAAAGATCATCGGATAAAAGTTCTGTCTCAGAAAAATGCAGGAGCCGGTGCGGCCAGGAATCTTGGCCTTCGTCATGCATCCGGGAAATATCTTTCTTTCCTGGACAGTGATGATTTCTTTGAACCGGATATGCTGGAAACAGCGTATGAACAGGCGGAACGGTATCAGGCGGAAATGGTGGTTTTCCGTTCTAACCAGTATCTGACAGAAAAGGACGAATATAAAGAAACACCATGGACACTGCGTATGCAGGAGCTTCCACCATATGCACCGTTTGGACGCAGACAGATGACAGACAATATTTTTAAGGTTTTTGTAGGATGGGCATGGGATAAGCTGTTTTTGAAATCTTTTGTAGATGAAAAAAATCTTACGTTCCAGGAGCAACGCACCAGCAATGATCTGTTATTTGTGTTCAGTGCAGTAACACTTGCAAAGAAAATTGCAGTGACAGATAAAATTCTGGCACATCAGAGAAGAGATGCAAAGGATTCTCTTTCCAAGACAAGAGAAAAATCATGGGATTGTTTTTATAAGGCATTAACGGCACTTCGGGAAAGAATGAAGCAGGAGGGGATTTTTGAGGAAGTTGAGAAAGACTTTATCAACTATGCACTTCATTTCAGTCTCTGGAACCTGAATACTCTGGCGGAGCCGACCCAGACAATACTTAGAAACAAACTACTGGAAGAGTGGTTTGCGGATCTGGGAATTTCCGGAAAAAACAAAGAATATTTTTATAACAAATCTGAATATGAACAATATGCAAAGCTTATTGAAAGCGGAAAGTAGAGGACTGGTTTTATGAATAAACATTACGATTATCTGGTAGTTGGTGCAGGTCTTTACGGAGCTGTTTTTGCGCATGAGGCCAAAAAGGCAGGAAAGTCTGTTCTTGTTATTGATAAACGCCCGAACATTGCCGGAAATGTATATACAGAAGACATGGAAAAAATCCATGTACATAAATATGGAGCACACATTTTCCATACAAACAACAAAAAGGTCTGGGATTATATCACACAGTTTGCAGAATTTAACCGTTTTACCAACAGCCCGGTTGCCAATTATCACGGAGAGCTTTATTCGCTTCCGTTTAATATGTACACATTCAACAAGATGTGGGGTGTGGTAACACCGGAAGAAGCAGCTGCCAAGATTGAAGAGCAGAAACGTGAAGCAGGTATCACAGAGCCAAAGAATCTGGAAGAACAGGCTATTTCCCTGGTCGGAAGAGATATTTTTGAGAAACTGATCAAAGGATATACCGAGAAACAGTGGGGCAGAAGCTGCAGGGAGCTTCCGGCGTTTATCATCAAGAGACTGCCGGTGAGGCTGACTTTTGACAATAACTATTTCAATGCACTGTATCAGGGGATTCCGATGGGCGGTTATACCAGAATGGTTGCAAATATGCTGGATGGCATTGAGGTTCGCCTGGAGGAAGATTATCTTGAAAAGAAAGATGAGTGGGATGCACTTGCGGACAAAGTAATCTATACTGGTCCGATTGATGCGTATTTTGGATATCAGATGGGCTATCTGGAATATCGTTCTGTGCGTTTTGAGACAGAACTTCTTGATAAACCAAATTTCCAGGGGAATGCAGCAGTCAATTATACGGATGTTGAAACTCCGTGGACCAGAATTATTGAGCACAAATGGTTTGAGTTTGGCAAAGATGATGATGGACAGGAAATTCCCAAAACCGTGATCAGCCGTGAATACAGTTCTGAATGGAAACCTGGAGATGAGCCCTATTATCCGGTAAATGATGAGAAAAACGGGGAACTTTACGAGAAGTACAAAAATCTTGCTGAAAAAGAAAAAAAAGTGATTTTTGGTGGGCGCCTGGGCGAATATAAGTACTATGATATGGACGCAGTAATCGCATCTGCGCTTTCGATGTGTGAAAAAGAACTCTGAAATATGACAAAAATATGAAACTCTGATGAAATTTGTATTGCATCAGAATTGGAAAACTGTTATAGTAAAACTCGGAAACAAGAAAAATTACGATTTGATGAGAAGACATAAGTAAGGAGTTTTTTTATGAGAAAAGCCACGGTAAACAGGTGGAGAGGAATCATCTTTTTGACAGTGTTGTTTGGTTTCCTGCTTCTGGCAGCCAGCAGACCGGTTTCGGCTCAGGCAGCCACTACAGAGAAGTGTAAAGTTGTTTTTGCGAATTCCAATGGCGTAGTTTCTAATGATACATTTCGTAAGTGGGCCAGGACTGTAACTAAGGGGAGTTATATTCAGCTTCCGACAGTAAACCGTTCCGGTTATAAATGCGTATGGGTAGAGAAGAGTGGGACCAAAGAGCTGAAATATGCTACAGGAAGGAATGTGAGAATTACAAAAAACACGAAATTCTGTCTGCGTTATTATAAGCTCTATACGGTAAGATACTATACCATGAATGGAAGCAAAGAATATACCAGCCTGCGGGAACAGGGATATCAGGGTCAGGTGCTGACATTTCCTCTGCATCCGACGGCGACGGGGTATAAGTTCCTCGGATGGAGTACTTCTATAAATGGTAAAACAGTCAAAAAAGAGGGCGACAGTCTGCGTGTTACCGGTAATATGAAGTTTTATATTGTCGGAAAGAAAATTACAGGAGTCAATCTCCGTAAATACGACGGAACGGTATGGAAAATTGTGGATACCAGTTCCGGAAGTGCAACATTTCCGGCAGTAAACCTGAACAGCGCAAATATGTGTCTGGGCTGGTCACGTACCAAGGGAAAAACAACCAATCCTGAATATAAGGCAGGCGATAAAATTCCTACCAGAACAGGAAACTATTATATGGTTGTATTTTTCTCAAAACAGGATCGTGCACCGGCATCAATTATAAAACCTACGAAACATCAGATGGTTTATTTTGTAGGAGATTCCAGAACGGTTGGGCTTCAGCTTGCCCTTGGAAATTCTGCTCCTTCAAATGTAGATTTTGTATGTAAAGGAAATCAGGGACTTGACTGGTTCCGACAGACTGGTTACAGGGAACTGCTCCGGAAACTGTCGAAGCAGTCACGTAAGACAAAGAAAGCGGTTATTATTAATCTCGGTGTAAATGATATGAGTAACATCAATACATATGTTGTTTACATGAGAAAAGTGTCCGAAAATCTCAAACAGAATTATAATTGTGATATGTATTATCTTTCTGTAAATCCGGTGAACAGTGCCATGATTCGAAGCTATGGCGCTGCAACGAGAACAGAAGCTCAGGTGGCAGCTTTTAATAAGACAATTTATCAGAAATTATGCAGTGGAAGTGATCGTGCGTTTATTTATATTAATACCTGTACGAACCTTCAGAAATATGGATGGAGCAGCAATCGTTATGATGCAGGAATCTATGATGGACTTCATTATTCGGTTGAAACGACTCTCCGTATTTATGGCTACTGTATCAGGAAGCTGAATGCCTGATCTATTATTGAAATCAGAGAGGAATCTTTATTAATTATGAAACGAGTAATCACATACGGAACTTTCGACCTGCTTCATTATGGGCATATCAATCTTTTGCGTCGTGCCAGACAGCTTGGAGATTATCTGATCGTAGGTCTTTCCACAGATGAGTTCAACTGGAATGAAAAGCAGAAGAAATGTTATTTCTCCTACGAAAAAAGGAAACAGCTTCTGGAGGCAATCCGTTATGTGGATCTTGTAATTCCGGAAGAAAACTGGGAACAGAAACGTTCCGACGTAAAAGAATATCATGTAGATACCTTTGTGATGGGAGATGACTGGAAAGGTAAGTTTGATTTCCTCAAAGAAGAAGGCTGCGAGGTGGTTTACCTGCCACGTACACCTGAGATCTCCAGTTCCCAGATCAAGGAAGATCTTCACACAAAAGAACAGCAGAAATAATGACTGACCGGGGTTACGCCTCGGTCAGTTCTTTTATGGAGTGGAACTGGTAGCCCATTTCTTCCCATCTGGTGAGAAGTTCATCCAGGATCGCGGCGTTCGTGGAGGAAGTATTGTGGAGCAGAACGATCGCACCAGGGTGGATCCGGGGAATCAGTTTCTGGAAAGCTTCTTCCTTCGAGGGCTGCTGCTCCTGGATCCAGTCCACATAGGCAAGACTCCAGAAAAAGGTGGAATAGCCAAGTTCTTTTGCCATGGAAAGATTTTCTGTGCTGTAGACACCGCGGGGCGGCCGGTAAAATTTGGTCATGGGTTCGCCCGTTACGGAAGTATAGAGTTCTTCCACGCCTTCAAGTTCCTTCTGAAAGGATTCCATCGAAGAAATCTGAGACATATCCGGATGGGTCATCGTATGGTTTCCCACAATATGCCCCTCTGTGATCATGCGTTTGATAAGATCGGGATTATCTTTGATAAAATTTCCGACAGCAAAAAAGACAGCGGGAGCCTGGTGCTTTTTAAGTGCCTCCAGGATTGCAGGGGTGTTTCCATTCTCATATCCGGCATCAAAAGTCAGATAGAGGATTTTTTCGTCAGTATCGCTGGCATAATAGGCGTTGTACTGTTTCAGATCATCGATGGTGGCGTTTCCGGCAGGACGTTTTCCTTCTTCCTGAAAACTTAATCCCCAGCTTGCACTTTGGACAGAAGCAGAGGTTTCTTTTGTGGGAGAAAGCGTTCCGGTGAGGATTCCAAGCAGACTGCCGAGGGTAAAAGCACCGGCCAGCAGAAGGAGAGAACATAAAAAGCGGGATTTCTTTATGTAGTGAAAGACAAGAATAAAAAAAGATGTCATGGGAATCTCCATGTAGATGTTTGATTCAGTATATGTAAGAAGACAAAAAATTAGAGCCATCAGATGAATTATTTAATCTGGTGGCTCTTCTACTGTTCATTGTCCAATGGAACGTACCTCCTGTTTAGTTTATAAAACATTTGGAATAATTATGAGTTTACGTTTCTGGTGGTCCGTACCTCTCTTCCTAAAATTATGATGTGTTAAGATTTACGTTTCTGGTGGTCTGTACCTGCCTTTCTTAAAGTATTGGGGTTCGCTTAAGTTTTCGGTGGTCTCACGCCTTTCTGTTTGTTTTTTTGTTTTCGTTCCTTTGTTTTATGTACTTAATATAACAGATAAAATTACATTTGTCAACAATAAAAAATAAAAATTTCAAAATAAATATTTCGTATACAGCAAACAATATAATAAAAATAGAATTGTCTGAAAACAATACAGAAAATGAAATTGCGACGATCTCTGCATAGAAAGAAGCATCAGGGGAAAACTAAGTTTATCATTTGATGAAGGAGGTAATCTCATGTTGCGTTATCTACCTGTACGCAGGATCCACGCAAGACAGGTTCTGGACTCCAGAGGAACACCTACTGTTGAGGTGGAAGCTACCGTAGGCGAAGGGATCATTGGAATTGAGGGATATACAGCGAGGGCGATCGTGCCATCCGGAGCATCGACAGGAAGATTTGAGGCGGTGGAACTCCGGGATGGAGAAAAAGGATATTATGTCGGATTAAGTGTGCGAAAAGCAGTCGAAAATGTAAATATCAGACTGGCGGAAGCCATTCTTGGAGAAAATGCGCTGAATCAGGTGCGGATCGACGAGCTTCTGATAAAGGCAGATGGAACGGAAAACAAGAGCAGTGCCGGGGCAAATGCAACTCTGGGCGTTTCCATGGCGGTTGCCCGGGCAGCGGCGATGGCGCTTCGGATTCCGCTTTATCAGTATCTTGGCGGCTGCCATACAAGAAAAATGCCGGTTCCGATGATGAATATCCTGAATGGAGGAAAGCATGCGGACAACACTGTAGATCTGCAGGAATTCATGATCATGCCCTGCGGTGCCGGGAATTTTGAAGATGGGATCCGGATGTGTGTGGAGATCTATCAGTTTCTCAAGATCCTTCTCAGAGAGAAAGGCCTTTCGACAGCGGTAGGGGATGAAGGTGGTTTTGCGCCGGATCTCAAAGATTCCAGGGATGTCCTGCGGCTGATCCTTGAGGCAGTTGAAAAAGCAGGGTATGAACCGGGAAAAGATATTTTTATTGCGATCGATGCAGCAGCCAGTGAACTTTATGATGAAGAACAGGGTGTGTACCGTTTTCCGGGTGAGAGTAAGATGAAAGCCGAAGAAGTGCTCCGGGATGCGGCAGAAATGATCGATTATTATGAAGAACTTCTGGAAGAATTTCCAATCATTTCAATTGAGGATGGTCTTAATGAGGATGACTGGGAAGGCTGGAAAACAATGACAGAACGTCTCGGAGACAGGCTGCAGCTTGTGGGAGATGATCTTTTTGTCACAAATGTCAAAAGACTTTCCTGTGGAATCAGGCTTGAGGCGGCAAATGCGATCCTCGTCAAAGTAAACCAGATCGGTACCTTAAGCGAGGCGATGGATGCAGTGAAAATGGCGCAGCACGCAGGATACCGTGCGATCATCTCACATCGTTCGGGCGAGACAGAAGATGCTTTTATCGCAGATCTTGCAGTGGCGACAGGAGCCGGGCAGATCAAGACAGGAGCACCATGCCGCTCTGACCGGAATGCGAAATACAATCAGCTCATCCGGATCAGTGAATTGCTTGGAGAAGATGCTGTTTATGAAAATCCATTTCAAAAAGAGTGACGTCTGAATAAAAAATGCGGTGTACAGGATCCGATTCTGTCTGCACAGTGCAAAAAAAGCAGGGGGAATCGGATTTTTGCCCTGAAACTTATCCAAAAACGGTTGAAATCCAGAGGGTGGTATGGTACAATCTTATTACTGTCCACAGGTAATATTTCGCGAGGTGTTTTGCCATGAATATGGCAAAATCCCGAGACATACAGGGCAAAATGCCATCACCGAAGGTGATTTGAAATGCATTTTGACCAAGTTACTGTGAACGAAGTGAACAGTAACACAATATTTTGCAGTTGATTAGGAGGTGTAACCGAAGTGCAGATTTTGAGAACAATACTGACTATTATTTTTGCTATAGATTGTATTGCGCTGACTGTTGTTGTTCTGATGCAGGAAGGCAAGCAGCAGGGCCTGGGTGGAACGATTTCAGGTGCCTCAGATACATACTGGGGAAGAAACAAGGGACGTTCTATGGAAGGTGGCCTTGTAAGAGCAACTACGATCATGGCAGTGTTATTTTTTATACTGGCAGCTGTTTTAAATATGAATTTTTAGTCAAAGGAAACACTCTTGTATAAATTGCAAGAGTGCTTTTTTTACGTTGGATATCAATAAAGGAGAGCTTTAGGTGAGCAGAAAGAAAAACTGGGAAAAGAAAAAGAAATTTTCCAAGGGCAAACAGATAAAGAAAGATAAATTTAAATTAAAGAAAAGAGATCTCTGGGAGTTTGAGAAACAGGGTCTGATCAAAGAGGGTACCTTCATAGGCAACCAGAAGGGCTTTGGATTTGTGGAACTTGAGGACGAGGAAGATGATATCTTTATTCCGGCAAATTCTGTAGGAACTGCCATGCATCAGGACAAGGTGAGAGTCCTTGTGAAGAAGAAGTCCGGCAGCGGAAAGCGTCAGGAGGGCACGGTTGTCGAAATCCTTGAGCGTGGGACCACGGAGGTTGTGGGTACTTTTCAGAGAGAACGTGATTATGGATTTGTACTTTGTGACAATCAGAAGTATGCAAAGGATATCTATATCGCAGCTAAGAATTCCAAGGGAGTCCGCGATGGCGACAAGGTCGTGGCAGAGATCATTGATTATGGCGATGAGAGACATAAGCCGGAAGGCAGGATCAAGGAGGATATGGGAAGCATAAATGCACCTGGAACGGATATCCTGGCGATCGTGAAGAGTTTCAATATTCCGTCAGAGTTCCCGCCGAAGGTCATCACACAGGCAGGACGTGTTCCGGATCACGTGCTTGATGCCGACAGAGATGGCAGGATGGACCTCACACATCTTCAGACCGTGACGATCGACGGAGAGGATGCCAAGGACCTCGATGATGCGATCTCTCTTACAAAAGAAGGCGATATCTATCATCTTGGTGTGCATATCGCAGATGTGAGCAACTATGTTCAGGGAGGCAGCGCACTGGACAAAGAAGCACTAAAGAGAGGAACCAGTGTGTACCTTGCAGACCGTGTGATCCCGATGCTTCCGGAGCGGCTTTCAAATGGAATCTGTTCACTGAACCAGGGAGAGGATCGACTGACTTTAAGCTGTCTTATGGATATTGACAAGAACGGCCAGGTGATCGATCACAAGATCGCAGAGACGATCATCCGCGTGGATCGAAGAATGAGTTATACGCAGGTACGCTGCATCCTGGAAGACGGCGATACTGAGACAAGCCTTGAGTATGCGGATTTTGTGCCAATGTTTTTCCTGATGAAAGAACTTTCAGAGCTTCTTCGGAGCCGCAGGCACCACAGAGGATCGATCGACTTTGATTTTCCGGAGAGCAAGATCACCCTCAACGGCGCGGGAAGAGCGATCGATGTGCAGGCTTATGAGGCGAATGTGGCGACAGAGATCATTGAGGATTTCATGCTGATGGCAAATGAGACCGTTGCAAAGGAGTACTGTCAGGGTGAGTATCCGTTTGTATACCGTACTCACGAGACCCCGGATCCGGAACGTGTGGAGAGTCTTCTGACGCTTCTTCGAAACCAGGGGATCTCTGTGCAGAAGGCCGGTGAGGAGATCACCCCGAAGGAGATCCAGGAGATCATCGAAAGTATCCAGGGACTGCCGAATGAGACAATGATCAGCCGTCTGACCCTGCGTACGATGAAGCAGGCAAAATATACGACACAGTGCAGCGGTCACTTTGGTCTTGCAGCGAAATATTACTGTCATTTTACTTCTCCGATCAGGAGATATCCAGATTTACAGATCCACCGTATCATTCGTGATAATATAAGGGGGAGACTTCAGAGAGAAGGAAAGACAGAGCATTACAGAGAGATCCTCGAACATGTTGCACAGCAGTCCAGTGCATGTGAGAGAAGGGCACAGGAAGCAGAGAGAGAGTCAGACCGCTTAAAGAAAGCTGAATACATGTCTTATCATCTCGGTGAAGAATTTGAGGGCATCATTTCAGGCGTGACTGCTTATGGATTCTATGTGGAACTTCCGAATACCGTCGAGGGACTTGTTCATGTGACGAGCCTTCGGGACGATTATTATTCTTATAACGAAGAAACTTATGAGCTGAGCGGCGAACTGAGCCACAAAGTCTACCATCTCGGACAGAAAGTAAGAGTCAGGGTGGCAGATGCGGATGCTCTGAAGAGAACGGTAGATTTTACCGTTGTTGAGTAAAGGAGGGAATTTTATGGCGAAAGCAACAGGGATCAAACTGATCGCCAACAACAAAAAAGCCTTTCATGATTATTTTATAGAGGACACTTATGAAGCCGGTATTTCTCTGGCAGGAACAGAGGTAAAGTCCCTTCGTATGGGCAAGTGCAGTGTCAAGGAATCTTTTATCCGTGTAGAAAAAGGCGAAGTATATATCTATGGAATGCACATCAGCCCCTATGAGAAGGGAAATATCTTTAACAAGGATCCTCTGCGTGTCAGGAAGCTTCTTCTTCACAGACATGAGATCAACAAGATCGAGGGCAAACTTCAGGAAAAAGGTCTCACGCTGGTTCCTCTCAAGGTGTATTTCAAGGGCAGTCTGGTAAAGGTTGAAGTTGGTGTGGCGCGAGGCAAGAAGCTCTATGACAAGAGACAGGATATTGCAAAGAAAGACCAGCGAAGAGAAGCTGAGAGAGAGTTTAAGGTTAAAAATCTGTAACTTTAAAAATTGTATGAATTTTGGGACATTTAGTTGACAAGAATCTGAGACTCTGTATAATTAAGTTAAATAATAATGACATCATAGGACTATTACGTAATAGGAAACAGGAGGGAATAGATATGCTCAAAAAACGTTATTTGGCCATTGCAGGGCTTGCTGTGCTGGCAATAGCTGCATCAGGCTGTGGCAAGAAGAATACAACGGAACAGACACCAGTCCAGGTAACGCCTACTGAAACTCCTCAGGCGACACCTACGGTTACGATAGAACTTGTAAATATGGAAGAGACAACGGAGAAAAATGTAATCGGTGAAAAGACAGCAACAGCTTCCAAGGTTGCTATTGTAAACCGCACCGGTTCAGAGATTGCATCTATCTATATCAGAGAGACGCCATCTGATGATGCAGATGAGGACACTGCTGACGAATGGGGTGATGATCTTGTAAATGGTATGTTCACTCTTAAGAATGGAGAGAATGCAGTTTATTATTATGAGAAGCCATCTTCTTCAGGAAGCACATACGATATTCGTATCGCCTACACAGATGAAGATGCAAACGAATGTTTCTTCAGAAAACTGCCACTGGCATCTATGAAGCAGATTACTCTTCGAATGGACGGAGAGGGAGAAGATTCGATTCCTTATGCAACGTATTTTACAACAACTGGAAGTAAAGAAGTATCTACTCTGAATGAAGTGAAGAAGAGACTTGGTCTTGACACCGATAGCGAAGAAGATGTGACACCGACTCCGGATCCATCTGATTCAGCCGATCCGACGCAGGCACCGGATGATTCTGATAACACAGCCAATCCGACACAGGCACCAAATCCGGATGATAACAACAATAACAGTAATAACGGTGACGACGGAGATAATACAAGTCCGACAGATTCTACGATTCGGACAGCAGAGGGATATATTGGCAGATCATTGGATGATCTGGTTTCAGCGATTGGCGATTCCAATTCATCAGAATATGACGAAGACCCGGATAATGGCACAAGCGGTTATTATTATTACGGAAACTTCACGGTTTCAACAACTGTAGATGCCGATGGAAACGAAGTTGTTACAGGCGTATGGTAAGAATACTGATGCAGATGCATCGGAGGAAAGGATAAATAACTATGAAGAGGATTTTACTGAAATTAAGTGGAGAGGCTCTGGCAGGAGCAGAGAAGAAAGGATTTGATGAGGCTACAGTCATCGCTGTTGCAAAGCAGATCCGCACAATTGTAGAAGAGGGAACTCAGGTAGGTATTGTGATCGGAGGAGGAAACTTCTGGAGAGGACGTACCAGTGAGACCATCGACCGCAATAAGGCAGATCAGATCGGTATGCTGGCTACAGTCATGAACTGCATCTATGTATCTGATATCTGCAGATATCTGGGACTTCGCACAGAGATTTTTACACCGTTCGAATGCGGCGCATTTACAAGCCTCTATTCCAAAGATGCAGTAGAGGAAGGCTTTGCACAGGGCAAGGTTCTGTTCTTCGCAGGCGGTACAGGCCATCCGTATTTCTCTACAGATACAGCAACCGTACTTCGCGCTGTTGAGATCGAGGCAGAGGCGATCCTTCTTGCCAAAGCCGTAGATGGAATCTATGACAGCGATCCGAAGGTTAACCCGAACGCTGTGAAATACGATGAGATCAGCATTCAGGAAGTCGTTGACAAGAAACTGGCAGCTATGGACCTTACAGCATCTATCATGTGCCTGGAGCAAAAAATGCCAATGCTTGTTTTTGGCCTTGAGGAAGAGAACAGCATCATCAATACAGTTCATGGTAAATTCAACGGAACCAAGGTAACTGTATAAAATAAATTACAAGAGGGAGATTTGACAAATGGATGAAAGAGTTCAGAAATATGAGCAGAAAATGACCAAGACACTGAAAGGCTTCGAGGAGGAACTGACAACGATCCGTGCAGGACGTGCAAACCCGCATATTCTTGACAAGATCACCGTAGATTATTATGGAAGCCCGACACCGCTTCAGCAGGTGGCAAACATCACAGTGCCGGAGGCACGTATGATCCAGATCCAGCCATGGGAAGCAAGCCTGATCAAAGGAATCGAGAAAGCAATCCTTACATCTGATCTGGGACTGAACCCGAACAACGATGGTAAACTGATCCGTCTGGTACTTCCGGAGCTCACAGAGGAGCGTCGTAAAGAGCTGGTAAAGGATGTCAAGAAGAAAGGTGAGGCTGCCAAAGTTGCTGTCCGCAATGTCCGCCGTGATGCAAACGATGCATTCAAGAAACTTGGCAAGCAGGACGTTTCCGAGGATGAGATCAAAGACCTTGAGGATGCTGTACAGAAACTGACAGATAAATTTGTCAAAAAGATCGATGAAGCAGTAGATACCAAAGCAAAAGAAATCCTGACTGTATAATCCCGGTCAGGTGGGGAATGAGGAGAGGGAGAGCCGGAAACAGGCTCTCTTTCTGTTGCATAAAAAGAAATAAGAGGAGAAACATATGAGAGTACCAAATCATATAGCTATCATTCTTGACGGAAACGGCAGATGGGCGAAGGCAAAGGGGATGCCGAGAGGATACGGACATATCAAGGGATGTGCGAATCTGGAGACGATCTGTGATGATATCAAGGATCTTGGCGTAAAATACCTGACGGTCTATGCTTTTTCGACAGAGAACTGGAAACGATCCAGAGAAGAAGTAGAGGGCTTGATGAAGCTGTTCCGAAGCTATCTCAAAAAATGCATGAAAAGCGCAGAGAAAAACCATATGCGTGTCAAGGTCATCGGTGATCCATCCGCGTTTGCGCCGGATATTCAGGAGAAGATCCGCCAGCTTGAGGAGTTTTCCAAGGATTACGATGAGCTTTATTTCCAGATTGCACTGAATTATGGAAGCCGTGACGAAATCGTGCGAGGTGTGCGTAAACTGGCTCAGGATGTGGCAGACGGCAAACTGGTTCCGGATGCGATCGATGAGTCATGCTTTGAGAATTATCTGGATACTGCCGGAGTTCCGGATCCGGATCTTATGATCCGCACAAGTGGAGAATTAAGACTTTCCAACTTTCTTATGTGGCAGCTGGCTTATACAGAATTTTATTTCACAGATGTTCCGTGGCCAGATTTCCATAAGGAAGAATTAATTAAGGCAATTGAGAAATATAATGAGAGAGACCGCAGATATGGCGGGGTCAAGGAGGAGTAAATAAAGATGTTTAAGACACGATTGATCAGTGGTATCTTTCTGGTGATTGCAGCACTTCTGACGATCATCAGTGGAGGATATGTACTTTTTGTAACTTTGCTCTGTGTTTCTCTTCTTGGAATCCAGGAACTTTATAAGGCAATGGGTGTCCATAAGGATGGCGTAGGACTTCTGGAACTCGCAGGATATCTGGGGACGATCCTGTATTATGCTTCTCTGCTCCTTGGATTTGAGAGATACGGAATGATGGCAGTCCTTCTGGGACTGGTGCTTCTGATGTTTGTATATGTGTTTACATATCCGAAATATGAAGCGGATCAGGTGATGTCAGCATTTTTTGGAATCGTTTATGTGGCAGTCATGCTTTCCTTTATTTTCCTTACGAGAAATCTTGAGGGAGGTAAATTCCTTGTATGGCTGATCTTCCTCTGCTCCTGGGGATGTGATACCTGTGCCTATTGCGTGGGAATGCTGATCGGCAAACACAAGATGGCACCTGTATTGAGCCCTAAGAAATCCGTCGAGGGAGCTGTCGGCGGTGTTGTGGGAGCAGCAGCACTTGGCGCGATCTATGCGGCTGTGACTCATGGACCGATAGTGGAATATGCAGTGATCTGTGCAGTCGGTGCACTGATCTCTATGGTAGGAGATCTTGCTGCATCTGCGATCAAGAGAAATCGCGGCATCAAGGATTACGGCAAGCTGATCCCGGGACATGGAGGCATCCTTGACCGTTTTGACAGTGTGATCTTTACTTCACCGATCATCTTTTATCTTGCGAAGATGATCCTTGGTTTATAAAATTCAGATGAATGGAGGAACTCTGTTTTTATGAAGAAAATTGCGATATTAGGTTCAACAGGTTCTATCGGAACACAGACACTGGATGTTGTGCGCGCAAACGGCGATATTGAAGTCCTTGGTATCAGCGCAGGACGGAATATTGCGAAGCTGGAAGAGCAGGTCAGGGAATTTTCTCCGCAGCTCGTGGCAGTCTGGGATGAAAATGCAGCCAGAGATCTGGCACAGAAGATCCAGGATACAGATACGAAGGTAGTGTCCGGTATGGACGGACTTTTGGAACTGGCAGCAATGCCAGAGACGGAAATCCTTGTTACCGCGATCGTGGGAATGCTTGGGATCCGTCCTACGATCGAGGCGATCCGTGCAGGTAAGGATATTGCGCTGGCAAACAAGGAAACTCTGGTAACTGCAGGACATCTGATCATACCGATGGCAGAGGAATATGGTGTGAAGATCCTGCCAGTGGACAGTGAACACAGCGCGATCTTCCAGTCTCTGAACGGAGAACATAAGGAAGAAGTACATAAACTTCTGATCACAGCGTCCGGCGGACCTTTCCGTGGAAGAAAGAGAGCTGATCTGGAGCATGTGACCCTGGAGGATACCCTGAAACACCCGAACTGGGTAATGGGACAGAAGATCACTGTAGATTCCGCAACTCTTGTCAATAAAGGGCTTGAGGTCATGGAGGCGAAGTGGCTTTTTGGTATGGATCTGGATCATATCCAGGTTGTTGTACAGCCGCAGAGTGTGATCCATTCCATGGTAGAGTTCAAGGATGGAGGAATCATCGCCCAGCTTGGAACACCGGATATGCGCCTTCCGATCCAGTATGCGCTTTATTATCCTCATAGAAGATATCTTGCGGGAGACCGGCTTGATTTTGCGAAACTTGGACAGATCACATTTGAGGAACCGGATATGGAGACCTTCCTGGGACTTCCGATGGCAATCCAGGCATCCAGAGAGGGCGGTTCCATGCCGACCGTATTTAACGCGGCGAATGAACTGGCAGTAAAGAAATTCCTGCACCGTGAGATCCGGTTCCTGGATATTTATGATATTATCGGGCAGGCTATGGAAAGACATATAAAGATCGAGCATCCACAGCTTGAGGATATTCTGGCAGTAGAAAACGAGACTTATCAGTGGATTGAAAGCAGGTGGTAAATTGAAGATTCTGATTGCGATCATCATTTTCAGTGCAATCATTTTGATACATGAGCTGGGACATTTTCTCCTGGCGAAATTGAACGGGATCAGTGTGACGGAGTTTTCTCTTGGAATGGGACCGAGATTATTCAGTGTCCAAAAAGGAGAGACACGTTACTCTGTGAAATTACTTCCTCTTGGCGGTTCCTGTGCCATGGTTGGCGAGGATACGGCAGAGGAAGAACTTCCGGGATCTTTTAATGCGGCTCCGGTATGGGGCAGGATCTCTGTCGTGGCGGCAGGCCCGGTCTTTAACTTTATTCTGGCATTTATCCTGTCGGTGATCATTGTCGGCTTTGTCGGTTATGATCCGGCAGAGATCGTGGAAGTACAGCAGGATTCTGCCGCGTCAGAGGCAGGACTTGAGGCAGGCGATGTGATCACGGAATACAATGGATACCATGTGGATCTGGCGAAGGATCTGTATGTGTACAGTTATCTGAACTCACTCAATGAGGGAGATACAGTTACACTTAAAGTACGCCGCGATGGCGAAACGAAGGAAATCCAGTATACACCGGATGTTTCGGTGAGATATCTTCTTGGATTTAACCGTTCGGATGCATCTTCGATGACAGTAGAATCTCTGATCGAGGGAATGCCTCTTGAAGCGGCGGGGCTTCAGCCGGGAGATACGATCACGGCGATCAACGGAACAGAGGTTGCGGATGGAAAAGCATATGATGCTTACCTTCAGGAGCACCCGCTTTCAGATGAGCCGGTGGAGATTACTTATGTGCGTGACGGACTGGATTATACGGCAACGATCACGCCGCAGGAATACCGCACACCGGTACTTGGATTTTCCTATAATCTGGGATATCAGAAGGCGAACGGGCTTGAAGTGCTGAAATATGGTACCCTGGAAGTGAAATATATGATCCGTACTACACTTCTGAGTCTGAAACAGCTTGTTACAGGCGGCCTCGGCTTTAAGGATCTGAGCGGCCCGGTGGGGGTTGTGGATGCGATCGGAACCACTTATGAGGAAAGCAAGAGCGAGGGCGCGCTGATGCTCTGGATGAATATGCTCAACATGGCGGTCCTTTTGTCGGCAAACCTTGGTGTAATGAACCTTCTGCCTCTTCCGGCGCTGGATGGTGGAAGACTGGTATTTCTGATCGTAGAGGCGATCCGCCGGAAACCGATCAACCGGGAAGTGGAAGGAATGGTGCATTTCGCAGGTCTGATGCTTCTGATGGCATTGATGGTTGTAGTTATGTATAATGATATCCTGAAGATTTTCTGATGTTTTGGGATAAAATGGATTTGACAGTTAAGAGATATGAAGTGAATTAAGAATTATGAAAAACAAAATTTTGGCATCGCTCGTGCTGGCGGGAATATTTATGAGCAGCAGTCTCTGTGATCCGGGAAGTGAGATCCTGGCGGCAGAACAACAGGAAAGTACGAATTTTACGAATGATGACCTGAATTATGAAACAGAAACTCTGAAAGTAAACGTGGAACAAAAGGATACAGGATATACCAAATACTGGGTGGCTCATGTGCAGACGTTCAGCACAGAACAGTTGAAATCTGCATTGTGTGGCGGAACCTATGGAAATCCGCGCAAAACAACATCCGAGGAGCTTGCCTCTCATGATGGAATCATTGGTATCAATGGCAGTGCATTTTCCTATGGTTCGGGAGAACCCGCCCCTGGCAAGACTATGATCAAAGGCGGTCGGATCTATAATGATGTGTATTCAAACGGAAATATTTTCTGTGTGACAGAGGATGGTGGAATGTTTACTGCAGCTGCGGGAATGACGACAAAGGATCTTCTGAACCGCGGTGTGCAGGATACTTACTGTTTTGGTCCGACGCTTGTAGAGAACGGTGAGGCCAGTGAGATTTCCGGGCAGTTCCATCAGACTTCCAGATACCAGAGAGCGGCGGTGGGAATGGTAAGTCCCGGTGACTATTATCTGGTGGTTGTGGATGGTAAAGGCTATGGTGGCTCTCAGGGAATGACTTATCAGGAGCTGCAGCAGGTTTTTCTGGATCTGGGATGTGACTATGCGTACAATCTGGACGGTGGTGGCTCAGCAACGCTTGTATTTAAGGGCAGAGTACTGAATATGCTGACAGATAACGGCAAAGAAAGAGCCTGCGGAGACATTCTGTATTTTGTGGATGCAGGAAATGGTTCCGAAGGCAAAGATATTGTTGTACATGAGGACGAGGGAATGATTCGTTCTGCAGGAGACTCTATATGGTAGTCTCCTGATTTTTTTGTGCTGTTCCGAAGAATCCTGACATAAACTATCCTGAGAGGTTTTTTCGGGAGAAATTTATGGAATTCTATGAAAAAATTCGGGCGCAGCAGGAAAATGTTGACCAGGGTCAATTGAAAGTCACAGTAATGACGGCAGATGGAACGCGTCCGGTTGAAAATGCCCGGGTAAAAATATCCTATACCGGAGAGAGCGGACAGACGATCGAGGAAGTACGGACTGATTCCTCCGGACAGATACCGGTTCTGGATGTAAAAACGCCTCCGCTGGAATACAGCATGGAACCGTCAGAGCAGCAACCATATGCGGAATATACGGTTCAGGTCGAGGCGGAGGGTTTTGAGAACTCTGAAGTAGCGGGTACGCAGGTACTCCCGGGAGTTCTTGCCCAGCAGACAGTCAGTGTGAATTTCCAGGCAGGCGCTTCTTTTGAACGAATCGTGATCGGTCCGCATACTCTGTGGGGCGAGTATCCGCCAAAGATTGAGGAGGCAGAGATCAAGCCTGTAAATGAAAGTGGCGAGATTGTTCTGAGCCGGGTTGTTGTGCCGGAATATATTGTCGTTCATGACGGACCTGTAAATGATAATACAGCACAGGATTATTATGTTCGTTACAAAGATTATATTAAAAATGTGGCGAGCAGTGAAATTTACGCTACCTGGCCGGATGATACGATCCGGGCAAATGTTCTGGTAATCATGTCATTTACATTGAACAGAGTCTATACGGAATGGTACCGGAACAAAGGAAAAGATTTTACAATTACATCGTCCACTGCCTATGATCACAAATGGATTCATGGAAGAAATATTTTTGACAGTATTTCCAGAATCGTAGATGAGCTTTTTGAAAATTATCTGTCGAGACCGGATGTGAGACAGCCGATTCTGACCCAGTACTGTGACGGACGGCAGGTACAGTGCAGAAACCGCGGATGGATGACACAATGGGGCAGTAAATCGCTGGGAGATCAGGGGTACTCTCCAATAGAAATTCTTCGGTATTTTTATGGAAATGATATTTATGTAAATGTTGCAGAAGCAGTATCGGGGATTCCTTCTTCCTGGCCGGGATATGATCTTAATATCGGGGCAACAGGAAATAAAGTCCGCCAGATTCAGGAACAGCTGAATGTGATTAGCGATGCATATCCGGCGATACCGAAGGTTGGAGTAGATGGGATTTATGGCGAGCAGACAAAGAATTCTGTTCGTAAATTTCAGGATGTCTTTGGACTTCCTGAGACGGGAATTACAGACTATCCGACCTGGTATAAGATTCAGGAGATTTATGTCGCTGTCAGCAGAATTGCAGAATTGAATTAAATTCACAAAAAAACGGAAAAATTTCAAAAAAAGCCTTGACTTTGTCAGTTGTTTCTGGTATCCTACTACATGTCGCGAGGGAAGAGAATAAAGAATTCCCAAAGAAATGCGATATGCGGAAGTGTCGGAACTGGCAGACGAGCAAGACTAAGGATCTTGTGAGCATTGCGCTTGTGTGGGTTCAAGTCCCATCTTCCGCATGGATAGATCCCTGTATCTGAGAAGGTGCAGGGATTTTTTTGATTATTATTCAGATTTATAAAAAACGCCGCATCACAGAGGCAGAAGATAAATAAACTGCCCTGTGGTGCGGCGTTTTTGGAACTATTTCATAAAATTATTTGATTTTGACAGAGGAAGTTCTGCTCCAAACAGAATAATAATTCTTTTTGCTGACGGTTTTGTATGTGCGGATTCGAATGTAATATTTCTTGCCACGGGTCAGCTTTTTCAGAATGGCAGATTTGGAGCTGCCTTTTGCGGTGATCGTTTTAGCACCCTTAAAGTTGCTTGAAGTACTGTACTGGATCTGGTAGGCAGTAATGGATTTTACCGGTTTCCAGGATATGCTTGCCTGATTCTTTGCAGGTGATTTTTCCATCGGTTTTTTTGTTCTTGATGATATCTGTTTTTTTACTGCTCTGATTCAGGGTAAGAGAAGCAGCTTTTACTGTAAGTGTAGCCTTTGCACGGGCAATCTGAAAGTTGACTGTTTTTCTGCCAGCATAGCATCTGGTACCTGTGACGGTGACAGAAGCCGTGCCTGCGTCTGTGTTATCGCTGTAGGCAAGTGTATAATCTGTGTCAGGGGACAATTTCTTACCGGCAGAGGTTGTTACGGTGATTTTCGGCTTTTTTTCGGAACCATCATAGGTGAATACCGAGCTGGAAAGCTGAACATTGCATTTGCTGAAATCATTGGCAGTAATCTGGAAGGTTTTTGTTATAGAACCGGAAAAGCTGCCGCTTCCATAGATAGTAACGGAAGCTGTGCCTGCATTGGTATTATTACGATAATACAAGGTATAATCCTGATCCTGCGTTAAGGTACTGCCGTTACATTTTACAGTGACATCAGGTTTTTTTGCTGCGCCGTCATAAATCTGCGACTCATCAGAAAGAGTGATGTCGCAACTGCTGATATCTCCACGGCTGATATAAAAGGTGGTGGTAAAATATCCGGAATAATTTCCAATACCTGTGATGCCCGCACGTGCTCTTCCAGGAGAAGCATTGTACGCATATTCTACAGTAAAGTCCCTGCCCTCAACCAGGGTTTTGCCGTTATTAACAATGGTTACTTTGGGTTCCTGTGGTCTGCCATCGTATATGCAGGTGTCTGGTGTAAGTGTACAGGTAGTGCTGCTTGTGTAGATAGAAGCAGGTTCGATCGTGTATTCTTTTGTTACACTGCCGGTTTTTACCAGATGTGGTGTGGTGGCACTGTCGGAAGTGCCTGCGTAATTGGAAAAATAGACTGATAAAAAATGAAAAAAGTGTTGACATATGGAGATTACTTCGTTATACTGTTGATTGTCGCGAGGGAAGAGAATAAAGAATTCCCAGGGAAATGCGATATGCGGAAGTGTCGGAACTGGCAGACGAGCAAGACTAAGGATCTTGTGAGCATTGCGCTCGTGTGGGTTCAAGTCCCATCTTCCGCATGAATGAGTCCCTGTATCTGAGAAGGTACAGGGATTTTTGCATACTGAAACAGAAAGCCGGGGCAAAAGAAGCAATGCCGGAAAAACAGATGAATATCTGCAAACGGTAAGGGCTGGAAAATCAGAAACAAATAATTTTGCAAAAAATAAAAAAGAGTATTGACTATCTAAAAAAGATTTGCTATACTATCATCTGTCGCAAGGGAAGAGAATAAAGAATTCCCAGGGAAATGCGATATGCGGAAGTGTCGGAACTGGCAGACGAGCAAGACTAAGGATCTTGTGAGCATTGCGCTCGTGTGGGTTCAAGTCCCATCTTCCGCATGAAAGGTATTGACTTTTACATTACCTTTTGTTATATTAATATCTATCGCGAGGAAGCAATTGTTTCCATGGAATGCGGTATGCGGAAGTGTCGGAACTGGCAGACGAGCAAGACTAAGGATCTTGTGAGCATTGCGCTTGTGTGGGTTCAAGTCCCATCTTCCGCATGAGAGAGAACTCCTGTTAAATCAGGAGTTTTTTTTATGCCATAGCAGATAACTCCATAATGTTCTGCCGATACAAAAAAGAAATTTTTTTTGAAAAAAAGAGGAATTTGAAACATTATGTAGAATATAATTAATATAGGGTATTTTGTCGTTACTGTGAACCATAGTGTTTTTGCACCTGTGGAGGTAGTGCCTATGAATATACGGGAGAAGATGGAACAGCAGGAACTGGAACTTTTGAGTCCATATGCGGCGTGCAGCGTTCATTCCAGAGGCAGGGAACGCACCGAGGAGGAATGCGATGTCAGGACCGTTTATCAGAGAGACCGTGACCGGATTCTCCACAGCAAGGCATTTCGCAGACTGAAGGATAAGACACAGGTGTTTCTTGCACCACACGGGGACCATTACAGGAACCGGCTCACGCATACACTTGAGGTATCGCAGATCGCACGCACGATAGCCAAGGCACTTCGCCTGAATGAAGATCTGGTGGAGGCGATCGCGCTCGGACATGATCTTGGACATACACCATTTGGGCATGCGGGGGAGCATGCGCTTGATGAGATCCATCCGGGTGGTTTTACTCATTACCGTCAGAGTATTCGTGTCGTGCAGATCCTGGAGAAGAACGGTGAGGGACTGAACCTTACATGGGAAGTGAGGGATGGCATTCTGAACCATCGGCTCAGCGGCAGTCCTGCGACACTGGAAGGACAGGTTGTCCGCTTTTCCGACAAAATAGCTTATATCCATCATGATATGGATGATGCACAGAGAGCAGGTATCCTGACAGAAGATGATATCCCTGTGACGCTTCGGATACTTCTGGGGTATACAACGAGGGAGAGACTGAATACTTTTGTGCATGATATCATAGAGAACAGCCTTGAGAGAGACCATATCTGTATGTCGGAGAGAATCTTCACGGCACTGATGGATCTTCGGACGATTATGTTCCAGAATGTATATACGCATCCGGAGGCAAAGAGAGAAGAACACAAAGCAGTCAGAATGCTTAAGAAACTATATGAATATTATATCGAGAACCCGGAACAGATGTCCAGGGAATATCAGGAACTCATGAAGCGAGGAGAGTCCGGATCCCAGGCGGTCTGTGATTACCTTTCTGGTATGACAGACCAGTATTCCATGGAGAAGTTCCGGCAGATATACATACCAAAGTCCTGGGAAGGCTATTAAGCAGCAGAGGAGGATGGGCAATGCGTTATTCGGACGATATCATTGAAGAAGTACGTCAGAAGAATGATATTGTAGATGTGGTATCCCAATATGTGAAATTAACCAGGAAGGGCAGTTCCTATTTTGGGTTATGTCCTTTCCACAATGAGAAGACACCTTCATTTTCCGTAACACCGGGGAAGCAGATGTATTATTGCTTTGGCTGCGGAGCCGGTGGGAATGTTTTTAATTTTATCATGGAATATGAGAACTATACGTTTGGTGAGGCTTTGAAATATCTGGCTGACCGTGCGGGAGTGGAACTTCCCCAGATCGAGTATTCCAAAGAAGTGAGAGAGAAGGCACAGGAGCGCGCAGAGCTTCTGGAGATCAACAAGCAGGCCGCGCAGTATTTCTACTATCAGCTCCGTACAGAGAAGGGCGCGCAGGGGTATCAGTACCTTACAGGGCGCGGGCTCAGTGAGGAGACGATGCGTAAGTTCGGGCTTGGGTATTCGGACAAATTCGGCGGAGGACTGTATCAGTTCCTTAAGTCCAAGGGCTACGGTGATGACCGGCTTCGGGAATCCGGGCTTTTTAATGTGGACGAGCGTCATGGTATGTATGATAAGTTCTGGAACCGTGTGATCTTTCCGATCATGGACGTTAATAACCGTGTGATTGGTTTTGGCGGACGTGTGATGGGTGACGGCAAACCGAAGTATCTGAACTCCCCGGAGACCAAGATCTTTGATAAGAGCCGTAACCTGTACGGACTTAATGTCGCGAGGACGACGAGGAGGAAATATCTGATCCTCTGTGAAGGATATATGGATGTGATCTCCATGCATCAGGCAGGTTTTACCAATGCGGTGGCTTCGCTTGGAACGGCACTGACTTCCGGCCACGCCAGCCTTCTGAAGCGTTATACGCAGGAAGTCCTGCTTCTCTACGACAGTGATGAGGCAGGTGTCCGTGCGGCACTCCGTGCGATCCCGATCCTGCGGGAAGCTGGCGTCAATTCCAGAGTTGTGAATCTGCGGCCATATAAGGATCCGGATGAATTTATCAAGAACCTTGGAGCGGAAGCTTTTGAGGAACGGCTTGAGCAGGCGTCGGACAGCTTTATGTTCCGGGTCAGCATTGCAGAGAGCGAGTTCCCGATGGAGGAGCCGCAGGGGCAGAACCGTTTCTTTGAACGCTGTGCAGAGATGCTTCTGGAACTGAAGGATGAACTGGAGCGGAACCTCTATATCGAGGCGATCGTTAAGAAGTACCGCGGTCAGTACGGTATCAGCGTGGAGGATCTCCGTAAGAGAGTCAATACACTGGCGCTTAAGGGTACACCGGCAGAACGCCGCATCCAGCCAAAGAAAAGTCAGGAAGGTGCACCTAAGAAAAAAAAGGACAGTGCTTCCGATCAGGCGCAGAAACTGATGCTGACCTGGATCGTTACCTACCCTAAGATCTTTGACAAAGTGGCACAGTATCTGACACCGGAGGATTTTGTGGTCCCTCTGTACAGGGAAGTGGCGCGGATGCTTTTTTCTCAGAGGGAAGAAGGCGAGGTAAATCCGGCCAGACTCCTGAACAGTTTCACAGACAGTGAAGAGCAGAGAGAAGTTGCATCGCTGTTTAATGCGACGATCCATCTGGAGACTCCCAAGGAGCAGGATCAGGCTTTTGCCGATACGCTTCTTCGGATCAAGACAGAGAGTCTTGCAGAAAGAAACCGCAACTGGAATCCCACGGATATGGCGGGATTTCAGGAAATCATCAAAGCAAAAAAAGAATTAGAGGAACTCGGCCGAAAACGCCGGGATCTGCATATTTCTTTTGAATAAGGATAAAATATAAACACTATATGGAGGGAATAAGCACCTATGGAAATGAATATGGGCAAATTCAGCGAAAAACTGGTTGAGCTTCTGGAGCTTGCAAAAAAGAAAAAGAACGTACTGGAATACCAGGAGATCAGTGATTTCTTCAAAGACCAGCCTCTTGAAGTTGAACAGATGGAAAAGGTATACGATTTCCTGGAAGCCAGCGGAGTCGATGTGCTCCGTATTTCAGGCAATGATGACAGCCTGATGCTGGACGATGATGCAGAGCTGGACAAGCTGGATGATGAGGAAGAAATCGAGCTGGACAAGATCGATCTTTCTGTACCGGAAGGTGTCAGCATTGAAGACCCTGTCCGTATGTACCTCAAGGAAATCGGTAAAGTCAGCCTTCTTACAGCAGATGAGGAGATCGAGCTTGCAAAGCGTATGGAGCAGGGCGATGAGGATGCCAAGAAACGTCTGGCAGAAGCCAACCTTCGTCTTGTAGTCAGCATTGCAAAGCGTTATGTAGGACGTGGAATGTTGTTCCTGGACCTGATCCAGGAAGGAAACTTAGGTCTTATCAAAGCCGTTGAGAAATTCGATTACCGCAAGGGATATAAATTCAGTACCTATGCAACATGGTGGATCCGTCAGGCAATCACAAGAGCGATCGCTGATCAGGCGAGAACGATCCGTATTCCTGTGCATATGGTAGAAACTATCAACAAGCTGATCCGCGTTTCCCGTCAGTTACTCCAGGAGTTAGGCCGTGAACCTACCCCGGAAGAAATCGCAGAAGAGATGGATATGAATGTTGACAGAGTGCGTGAGATCCTCAAGATCTCTCAGGAACCGGTATCTCTGGAAACTCCGATCGGTGAGGAGGAGGACAGCCACCTTGGAGATTTCATCCAGGATGACAACGTTCCGGTACCGGCAGATGCAGCAGCATTTACTCTTCTTAAGGAACAGCTGATCGAAGTTCTCGGAACTCTTACCGAGAGAGAACAGAAAGTCCTGAGACTGCGTTTCGGACTGGACGACGGACGTGCACGTACCCTTGAGGAAGTTGGTAAGGAATTCAACGTTACAAGAGAGCGTATCCGTCAGATCGAAGCCAAAGCACTGCGTAAACTGCGTCATCCGAGCCGCAGTCGCAAACTGAAGGATTATCTGGACTGATGGGCGCATCTGTACAGATTTCCAGGAGACTTGGCGCGATCGCCGATCTGGTAACACAAGGAAACCGGCTGGTAGATGTGGGATGTGATCATGGATATCTGCCGGTGTACCTGAAGCTTGAGGGAAGGATCCCAAGCGCGATCGCAACAGATGTTGCAGAGGGACCATTGTCCCGGGCACGAGAGCATATTGAACAGTACGGACTGGGCTCTTACATAGAGACGAGACGATGTGACGGGCTTGCCGATGTCGGACATGGAGAGGGAAATACCCTCGTCATTGCCGGCATGGGCGGACCGCTGATGGAGCGGATCCTTGAGGGCGGCAGAAGCATCTGGGATGATTTTCAGGAGATGATCCTTCAGCCGCAGTCAGATATCCCGCATTTCCGTCATTTTCTTCTTGAGAATGGATTTCATATCATAGAAGAAGAGATGATCCTTGAGGACGGCAAGTTTTACCCGATCATGAAGGTGAAGCGAGATGCCAAAGCGGAGTCTGAGAAATGGAGCGTTCAGGAGGAAATGTTTGGAAAGTTCCTTCTGGAGAGGAAGCATCCGGTTCTTGAGAAATTCCTGGAAAGAGAGCTCAGGATCCATGAGGAGATCCTTGAGAAGCTCAAAGAAGCTTCCGGGGAGAGCGCAGTAAACCGCAAAAAAGAAGTTGAGGAGGAGCGGCAGCTTATCCTGGCTGCCCTGGACCGATATGAAAGTAAAGGAACTGACAGCGTGGCTGGAGAATAAATATCCGGCTAAGGCAGCAGAACACTGGGATAATGTAGGACTTCTGGTTGGTGATGATGAGGCAGAAGTTTCTCATATCTTTCTTGCACTGGATCTGACAGAGGAAACTCTGGAAGAAGCAATCCAGGCAGGCGCAGACATGATCATCACACATCATCCGATGATCTTTGGCGGGATCAAAAAGATCAATAACCATGATTTTACCGGAAGGAAGATCATGTGCCTGATCAGAAATAATATTTCTTATTATGCCATGCACACCAATTATGATGTCCTTGGAATGGCAGATTTAAGTGCGGATTATCTGAAACTTGAGGAGAGAGAAGTCCTTTCTGTGACAGAGGAAACGAAGGACGGCTGCGAGGGATTTGGCCGTGTCGGCGTGCTTCCAAAGCAGATGAGCCTCAGAGAATGCGGAGAATTTGTAAAGGCTGCACTTTCTCTGAATGATGTCAAGATTTATGGAGATCTTGAGCAGCCGGTGCACAGAGCTGCAATCTGTACAGGAAGCGGCAAGAGCATGATCTCAGACGTACTTGCCAAAGGTGCGGATGTGTATGTCACCGGTGATATTGACCATCATACAGGAATTGATGCAGTGGCAGCAGGACTGGCGGTCATCGATGCCGGTCACTACGGCACAGAATATATTTTTATGGATGCCATGAAAAAGAAGCTCGGCGAAAACTTCCCGGAACTTCCGATCACATGTGCAAAAGTAAAAAGCCCGTATACGATATTGTAGATATCGAACTATAACTATAAAAACGGGAGGGTTTTTATGGAGAATATGGCAAAAGTAACGATCAATGGCGAAACGAAAGAATATCCCTGTGGAACTTCCTACAGGGATATTGTCAATGAATACCAGAAAGATACAGAGGCTCCGATCATACTGGTCACGGTGGATGGGAGACTTCGGGAGCTTCATAAGAGGGTCAAGGGTGACTGCCAGGTAGAGTTTGTCACTACCAGAGACCATATTGGCTTTTCTACGTACAAGAGAAGTGCCTGCCTTGTACTGCTCAAAGCAATCTACGATGTGGCAGGCAAGGACGCGGTCGAGAAGGTGGAGATCCATTATTCTGTTGGCTCCGGCTATTATTTTACAATGACTGGATTTGCAGGATTGGATCAGGACTTTCTGGATCAGGTCAGAACACAGATGCATGAGATCGTAGATGCAAAAGTGCCGATCTGCAAGCGTTCCGTCAATACAGATGAGGCGATCGCACTGTTTCACCATCATCACATGTATGACAAGGAGAAGCTGTTCCGGTACCGCCGTGTTTCCAAGGTGAATATCTATAATATTGGAAACTATGAGGATTATTTCTATGGATATATGGCAGATCATACCGGCTATGTGAAATATTTTGACCTCAAGCTTTATGATGAGGGCTTTGTCCTGGAACTGCCGGAGCGTAAGGCTCCATCCGTGATTCCGCCGTTTGCTCCGGAGGAAAAAATCTTCCAGGTACAGAAGGAATCCCAGGAATGGGCAGAGAAGATGGATATTTCCTATGTCGGCGATCTGAATGACCGCATTACCAGTGAGGGCGTGCGGAACATCCTTCTGGTGCAGGAAGCGCTCCAGGAAGCTAAGATCTCCAGGATCGCACAGCAGATCGTGGAGGACGGCAGCAAAAAATTTATTATGATCGCAGGCCCGTCTTCTTCCGGAAAGACCAGTTTTTCCCATCGCTTGTCGATCCAGCTGACAGCACACGGCATGAAACCACATCCGATCGCCGTAGATAATTATTTCAAAAACAGAGAAGATACACCGCTGGATGAATACGGTGAGAGAAATTATGAATGCCTGGAAGCCCTGGACGTGGAGAAATTCAACGAAGATATGCTGGCTCTTCTCCGTGGAGAACGCATCGAACTGCCGGTATTTAACTTTGTGACAGGCCACAGAGAATACCGGGGAGATTTCCTTAAGCTTGGGAAAGAGGATGTCCTCGTTATCGAGGGAATCCACGGACTTAATGACAAACTGAGTCATTCCCTCCCGAAAGAAAGTAAATTCAAGATCTATATCAGTGCACTGACACAGCTGAATATCGACAAACACAACCGTATCCCGACCACGGATGGCAGACTGATCCGAAGGATTGTGCGTGATGCGAGAACGCGTGGAACGAGTGCAAAGGACACGATCGCCAGATGGCCGTCGGTAAGAAGAGGAGAGGAAGCAAACATCTTCCCGTATCAGGAAGAGGCAGATGTGATGTTCAACTCCGCACTTGTCTATGAACTGGCCTGCCTGAAGCTTTATGCAGAGCCGCTTCTGTTCGGGATCGGCAAGGACGAGCCGGAATATATCGAGGCGAAGCGCCTTCTGAAATTCTTTGACTATTTTGTCGCCGTGCCAAGCGACGATATCCCACGGAACTCTCTTCTCAGGGAGTTTGTAGGGGGAAGCTGTTTTGATGTATGATTCTTTTTCCGCTCATCTTATGCCTTTGATAAACAGTTCCTTTGCTCCCGGACAGGCACAGGCTACTGTGGATGCTTTTCAGGATCCGGATCAACGGCAGATCGCACAGGCGGAGTTATATTATTTTTCAGGACGCGCGCAGGAATGTAGAAACATTGCGGAGCTTTATCTGCAGGACAAAGATCTCTGCCTGCGCCTGTCCGCAGGACTTTTGTATTCTTTTTCCAATCTTACGCTGGGAAATCCATCTGCTTCCAGGATGGGATTTCGAAACATCCAGGAATGCCTTCGTCTTGCAGAAGAAAACTCTGCATCAGAAGAAGTTATAGCTTCCTGTGTTTTTGCCGGCTATCTGGCAACGGTTCTGATGCATCTTCCGGCAGACGGACTTCCACCTCTCAAGGATTTTCTGCCGTATCTGCCGGCGGGTATTCGTGCTTATGCGATCTATATCCTCGCACACAATGCTTATTTGAATGAAGAATATGAGCGGGCACTGGGATTATGTCAGTCAGTTTTTCTGATGCTTGATGGCTGTTATCCCATTGCTATGGAATATCTCTACTGCGTGATCATTATGTGTCTGAATAACCAGAAGAAACACGAGAAAGCCAGGGAAATCCTGATGAAAGCATGGAACATGGCGAAACCGGATGGATTTCTGGAACCGTTCATCGAGCACCACGGACTGATGCTTGGCCAGATCGAAGCCTGTATCAAACCAACAGAACCGGAAAATTACAAACGGCTTTCACAGGCAGTCATTGCTTTCAGCCGCGGCTGGATGGATATTCATAATCCACAGCTTCAGAGCTCTGTTACAAATAAGCTGACACCTATGGAATTTTCCATAGCCATGCTTGCAAGCAAAGGCTGGACCAACCAGGAGATCGCAGATCACCTGTCCATGTCAGTCAATACGATCAAACATTATCTCTCCCGCATTTTTCAGATACTGGGTGTGGAAAAGCGCGAAGAGCTGAAACCCTTTGTAAATAAATAACAGACAAAGATACATACGGCGGTCAATTGCGACCGCCGTAATACTTTTTTCAGAAAAAAAAGGCACTTTTTTGGCTTCTGATGGGCATTACATAATTTTGTTCTGTAAAGTATAATATTTCCATAAAATATAAAATGTGGAAGGAGGAGCAAAATGAAGAAAAACGAATTAGCGAAAAAGAGCCGGAAACTGCTTTCTGCGATCCTGACCGGAACAGTGCTGATCACATCTGTGGTACCGGAATCCCTCATCTGAGCGGCTGATGTGGAAATGCAGGAATTCGAAGACGGCGAAGACAATGAGGATGTGATCTTTGAAGCTGCAGAAGAACCTGCAGAAGAACCTGAGACAGAGGATGTTGAGGAAAGTGGAGAAGTGGAGATCCAGGATCTTTCAGAATCCCAGGACGAAGATGATACTGAGGATGCCGTGGAAGTGGACGAAGACTTTACGGATGGAGTTGCTCTTTTTAGCAGCGGCAGTGAGATGGCAGTGGGAACAGCGGCTGCAAATACGATTTCGCCGGGGACGGGAGAGGTAACAATCACTTCTGGAGGAACGTATACGGTACAGGGCGGAACATATACTAAGACTGGGCCTCGCGATCCCTTCGGTGGTGCAATTACTATTGACACTACAGAGAAAGTTACTCTGGAGATTACTGGAAACATTAATATGCCAGGGGATGATTATGGCTGTTTTATTAGTATAGAAAATGCTTGTAAAGAGTTGACGATTATTAATGAGTATACAGTGAATGTTGATAATAATCCTTTTCTGATCAATAAAAATAAAGATGCAACAGTTACTTTTGAGGGCGGTACTTATGAGGCTTTAACGGACGGTGGAGTTCCCATAATTCAAAACGGAGGGGTTGTTAACCTTAAGAATGCTAAATTTAATGCAACTGGTTCTTTTGACTATGGAGTTATTGTAAATAATGGGTGGTTCGGTAGTGATGGAACAATAAATATTCAAAATGGAACGATATTGGACTGTGGCGGTAATACAGGTATTGGTGGTGATGCTTGTATTATAAGAGGAACCGTCAATATGTATGGCGGAACCATTACATCACCATCTTCGAAGAAGGGCACTATAACTATAGGAATAAATGCAGCGAAAATTAAAGTTGTTGGTGGAAAAATTCAAAATTTTGATTGGGGAATTTATCTAGAAGGACAAACCAATGTATCAGCTACTATTGGAAATGTAACCTTTGAAAATAATGATTGCGATATTGTCATGGATTCAGGAAAAAAAATTACCATACAAGATGACTTCAAAGGAACTGCAAGTGTTAAGCTACCTAGTTTCCCACGTACAATTACAACCCCTGGAACATCTCCGGAGATGCGCACAAAGATTACTTATGTTGATGGCTCTCATTCTATAAGTTATGATACAACTGAAAAGTGCCTGTACGTAAGTGATCATGTTCATTCATGGAGTTATTCAACAAGTGCTGATAAAATCATTGCAACATGCACAGCGAAGACAGATTGTGAATTTAATCCAGGTAAATTAAATTTAACCCTGGCAGCAGCTGATGCATATTATTCTGGCAAAGCTTATACCGGAGCAACCGTGACAAATGACATTACCTGTCAGACAGGTGATGAAGCGAATATCGTATATTATCTGAAAGATGGCATGAAGACAACCAGCAGCAACAGCGGTGCTGCGAGTAAGGGAGCTGCACCGGTAAATTTGGGACAATATACGGTAAAAGTCACGCTTGGCGGTCAGACCATAAGTGCTGATTTTGAGATTAAAAAAGCGATAATTAATCCGACAGTGACCATGGATGACTGGACCTATGGACAGAAGGCGAACACACCAAGCATAACAGTTAAGTCAGGTGAAAGTGACATTACAGCTTCTTATGATGCCTCCAGCTATACCTGTACATACTACACAGATGCCGGCTGTACAGATATGACGACCGCAGCAGATGGTGCAGCCACAAATGGAGGAGTACCAAAGAATGCAGGTACTTACTATGTGAAAGTGGTTGTGCCGGAGAATGGAAACTATGCAGGGGCAGAAGCGGAAGCTTCCTTCACGATCGCACCACTTCCGGCAGAATTAACCTGGTCAAAAACAGATCTGATTTATACAGGAAGTGAGCAGAGCGTATCGGCGACGGTTGCGAATGCACTGGAGGGCGATTCTTTTGCAATTGCCTATGAAGGCAATACACAGACAGAAGCAGGTGACAGCTATACTGCAACGGTAACAGATCTTGGAAATGATAACTATACACTTACCGGTACCACGGGTGTTTCCAGGAACTGGAGCATCAGTTATCTGCAGACTTCAGCGGCTGCACAGGTTTCCGGAACGAAGGGTAACAATGACTGGTACATAAGTCCTGTGAAACTTGTACCGGACAGTGGATACCAGATATCGACGGACAAAACAGACTGGAAGGATTCGCTTGGGGATTACACAGAGCAGGGAGAACAGTCTGCAGGATATTATCTGAAAGAGACTGCAACAGGTGCCGTTACCGATAAAAAAACAGTAACCTTCAAAATTGATACCGGAATGCCGTCAGGCAGTATCCGGATCGGGGAAAATACATTTGACAGTTCCCTGAAGGATATTACTTATGGTTACTGGTTCAAGGATAATGTTTCTGTTGACATCACAGGTGCAGATAGTGCCAGTGGAATTGCTTCTGTAGAATACCAGGCGGTCAGTGCGGAGGAATCCTATGATGCAAACGGCACATGGCTTCCATGGAATGCAGAGGAGAAACTTTCCCTGACAGAAAGCGGCAGGTATGTGGTCTATGCCCGTGTTACAGACAATGCAGGAAACCAGACGATCGTCAATTCTGATGGAGCAGCTGTATTTAAAGATTCTGTAGTTGTGGATTCTTCCATCGACTACACAAGAACAACCAAAGCTTCCGTGGACGCGAAAGTAACATTAAATGGAAACACCGTAGCGTCTGTAAGAAACGGAGAAATCACTCTGACAGAGGGAAAGGATTATACAGTTTCCGCAGACAGGATCACATTCAGCGGAGAGTATCTGGATACTCTGGAAGCAGGCACTTATAAACTGACAGTTGCATATCAGCTGCAGGGCGTGACAGAATACAAAGGCGGTGACAAACCTGCCGACAGCCAGATCGCAGTAAATGTCAGCCGTCAGACAGCAAATGTAAAAATCACAGGTACGCTTGATAAGGAATACGACGGACAGCCGGCAGATCTGACATATACAACAAACAGCAATGCCACCGTCAAAACAGAGTATAAAGTAAATGAAACCTGGCAGACAGAAACTCCGATACACGCAGGAACTTATGAAGTCAGGGTCAGTGTATCCGAAAATGGTGATTTTACCGCTGCTTCCGATACGAAGGCTTATACGATCCGGCAGCGGGAAGTTGTAGTTTCCGGAATCACTGCAAAAGGTAAGGTATATGACGGAACAGCGGATGCGGAACTGGATTACAGCAAAGCCGTGTTTGCAGGAGCAGTGAAAGGTGACAGCCTTACAGTAAGTGCAGAAGGTACTTTTGCAGACAGCAATGCAGCCAATGGAAAAACTGTCACGATCACAAAGCCTGTGCTGGGCGGCGGATCGGCAGGGGATTATATCCTGGCAGATAACGGGCAGCAGACAAGTACCACAGCAGATATCAGCCCGAAAGAGATCACGGTAACTGCTGGCAATAAGAATAAAATTGCCGGTAAAGCAGATCCTGTCCTTACTTATACGGCGAAAGGTCTGGTGGGAAAAGACACTTTATCAGGAATTACAGTAAGACGAAAAGCCGGTGAAAAGGCGGGAATCTATCCGATCACAGTTTCTCAGGCTTCCGGTTCTAATCCAAATTACAGGATTACTTTCAGGAAAGGTATCTTCACGATTGAGCAGGCTGATCAGTCCAAACTGAGCGGAAAGGCCGTTTATCGCCTGAAACTTCCGATATTTTTTGCAACGGGCAAGGCACAGAAGAACAGCATTGTCGTTTCCTGGAGAAAGTATCCTGGTGCAGCTGGTTATGATGTTTTCTGGCGCTACTGTGACGGAAGCATAAATTATAAAAAGGCCGGAACGGTTAAAAATGGAAAGCTTTCTATGACACATAAGAATCTGAGGTCGAACCGTGAATATAAGTATTTTGTTGCTGCTTATAAAATGGTAAAAGGCAGAAAAATTTACATTGCCAAATCCAATGAAATGCATGTTGCCATGAAACAGGCACGTACAACAAACGCCGTTTCGATTAAAGTAAACAGGACTACGGTTATTCTAAAACCGGGCAAAACCTTCAGGCTGAAGTGTCAGCTTACAGGTGAAAACCGAAAAAAGAAGCTGCTTTCCCATTCAAGTCCCTACCGCTATTACACTGCCAACAGCAAAATTGCAACGGTAAGCCAAAACGGGGTGATCCGGGCAAAGGCGAAGAGAAGCTGCAGCATATATATTCTTGCCAGCAACGGTGTATATAAAAGAGTGACTGTAAAAGTTAAGTAAAGCAGCCGGTTATAATTTTTCAATTTACTTATTTATAGTACTTTACTTAAAGCGGGATTCGTGTTAGAATAGCATTCGTGCGAGCAGGCCAGGTGATCGCGGCTGTACAGACGAAAGGGTACAGACGAGGAAAGTCCGGGCTTCACAGGG